>CAYUMZ010000014.1:0-15339 GCA_964446105.1 uncultured Gammaproteobacteria bacterium
TTTGTTTGTTTGTTTGTTTACATCTTTAATTCAAAATATTATCATTTTTTTAAACTCTAGCTGCGATATATACTTAAATTATATAATTAAATTATTGTTATTGCTATTTTACTCGGTTACTTTGCCTGCTATTCAAACACCGACTAAAATTTAAAGTAACCTGAATTGTTAGAGAATTTTTAGTATGGCGATTAAAGACATAGAATTCGAGGAAGCTATTCAACAATGTAGTGGCAACAAAAGTTGTTTGCTTGGTAATGGATTTAGTAGAGCAGCTAATCAAGTTTTTTCGTATACTAGCTTAAGAGAAAAGTCTAAGTTATCGGAGTTTCAAGAAAAATTATTTAAAGATTTTAATACCGATGACTTTGAAAGTATTATTTCAGCTCTCGAAACCTCTAAACAAACTATGAGAATTTATGATGAAATTAATAGCTCCATGATAAATCAATATCTAGAAAACGAATCCGCCCGCCCTAGAAACAAATTCATCGAGGCTATATCACATCATCACATTAAATACAATGACATATTCAATGACAACAACGAACCTTCAAGCCTCGATTGCAGCAAATTTTTAAATACATTTACTAACATATTTACTACTAACTATGATATGCTGCTTTACTGGTCGATAATGTATGCGATAGAAAATAAAGTCCCAACCCCTCAAAATGATGGATTTAATCGTTATGATTATATGGGGATCTATCATGAAGATAGACATCTAATATGGCTAGATCCTGCAAGATTAGAATACATATCTCGAGATCATCCTAATCTCAACAAAAGTCAAAATATTTTCTATCTCCATGGCTCCTTATTCTTGTATATAAGTAATGACGATAACTTCATTTACAAAGAAGAATATAAACAATCGAAGAACATATTAAAGCTCATAGAACAAAAATTTTGCAGAAACTACTTACCATTAATCGTTCTTGAAGGTGGATCCGATTTTAAATTAAAAAAAATATTGTCGAACCCATATCTTAATCATTGCTATACATCCTTACGATCTCTCAATGAGCCCATCTTCATAATTGGCCATTCACTCAAAGACACTGATAAACATATTATTGATGCAATTAATCAGAGTAATAGTAAGAATATTTATGTAAGTTATTATGATAATGAAGAAGAAATCCGTGAAAAAGTTAAGTTATTTGATAGTACAGGAAAAAAAATTAGTGTTTTCAAAATTAACGACGATCAAATCTGGAAAAAAAATTACCGCCCTTCTTAAAATGGTAATCATTATTTCCAGAGTCTATTAAATTAAACTAAAGACTAATTAATAATCTTCCATTTTCACTACTTGATACGAAGGCACTTCATACGGATGAGCGCCTTTCAGTGCTGCAATCACGTCTTTAATTTTATCTTTCTCGCAAATTGTCTCAACACGGTATTCTGAAATTTTTTCCAATTGATTTATTCTACCTACATAGGGACTACTACTAGCTAACGGCATAAACTGACCTTCACCTCGGCATTCCCAAGAACAGTGGCTGTAATTGTTGATTCTACCTGTCCCCGCATCAAACATTGCATTCTTTACAATCTCAAGGTGAGATTCAGGAACATTGATAATAATTAAATACATGGCTTTTGTCTCACAATTATAATGTACTATCACTTTCCAACATTATTGTTACAGGCCCATCATTAATCAGTTCAACTTGCATATTAGCACCAAATTCGCCTGTAGCAATTTTTTTAATCCCAAATTGCTGCAATACAGTAATCCAATGCTGAATCAAGGGTTCAGCATGTTCTGGTTTTGCAGCAAGCCCAAAACCCGGTCGCCGACCACTTTTAGTATCTGCATATAATGTAAATTGCGAAACTACTAAAATGTCAGCCCCAACATCCAATGCAGAAAGATTCATTTTTCCATTCTCATCTTCAAAAACTCTTAAATTCACGATCTTATCTGCCATTTTATCCACACAGGATTCTTTGTCATCGTGACTAATACCGATCAACAATAACAATCCAGCATCAATCTTACCAACAGTTTTTGAGTCTACACTCACTTGGGCTTTTTTGACTCTCTGTAATAAAACACGCATTCTGACTCCTAGTAACTATTAGTATCTTACAAAAAACACTGCTAGGTTGCGTAACCTCAACTCTATATCAATCGAACTATTTTTATTCCCATGAAGAAAAATATGACACTCAAAAATACACTCAATGTAATATATAATACAGACAGTAATAGTTCATTTTTTTGAAATAGTACCCCAAATTCTAATGCAAACGCTGAAAAAGTTGTGAATCCGCCAAGAATTCCAGATATTAAAAAATACCGCAAGTTATCAGATGGAGACCAATAAAATGCCATACTCTCTGTTAGTAGCCCCATAAAAAAGCATCCTATAACGTTAATCAGTAGTATTGGTATAGGTAAACCAAAAAGAGAGATCGGCAATAGTTTTCCAATAAACAATCGCATGATTGCACCCAGTGCGCCCCCAAATCCAGTAGCAATGTAATGCATTAACATTTTAGAGCCTTGCAGAATGTAATTAATTGACTATGATCGAAGGGGGATAGCGGGTTCTCATCCCTCTTCTCCCACATTTAGAATAGTACCGACCTTGTCGATACTATTCTAAATGGCGGAGAGAGAGGATTATTCAGACCATCCTTGGTCTTCACCCTTCGGGCTCGCTTTGCTCGTTCAAAATTGCTCCTGGCACTTTTGTCGAACCCCTTTTTAGCGGGTTCTCATCCCTCTTCTCCCACATTTAGAATAGTATCGACCTTGTCGATACTATTCTAAATGGCGGAGAGAGAGGGATTCGAACCCTCGGTACGTTTTACCGTACACACACTTTCCAGGCGTGCTCCTTAAACCACTCGGACACCTCTCCAGGACCCTCAAGACTATCATCTGGACAATCTATAAAACAAGGGTAAGGAATGAGGGGCATTGCTAACCTCACTAGAACTTCTATAGGACTATCTTTAACTCATAAGCCAGAGATACTATTCAATCCGCTAAAATACCATTTAAATAAGGCTTCTAGGCCTGTAACAAGCCAAAGTAACCATACTATAGGCCGCTATTACTCTATTGAGGGTAATCACTATAGGAGACGCTAGAATCCTTGATTTACCTGGTATATTATGGTATAAATGTAGTTTAATACAATGAAATGGGCAATTTTAATGAAAGCGCCTCTGATAACAGAAAACACACCCTTTACTAATTTCTTCAAAGCTTGCCTTCGTTTGAACGGAAAACATGAACTTAACACTGTTTCTTTCCAATTTAAGGACGAACAAACCGCGCTTTCATTCTTCCATTTACTAAAAGAAAGATTACCATTATTAAATACTGAGTTTCCAAAAGTTAATGGGGCCACTGTTCATTTAACAGATGAACAAACTTTCTTTTGTGAACGCCTAGCCATGTGCGAAAGCGGAAAACTATCAACTGATTATTTAACCAATTGTTTGTTAAAAACACTACGCGCTGACGAATACGATTATAGTTATCAATTCATTCTTGGAATTATTCCGGGCGAAAACGATTCTCGTAGACTTCATAATTTACGTCCTTTTGAACGAAAAAAAATTATCATTGCACCTGATGGTATGATTAAACCAAGAGAACACAAACAACCCATGTATTCGGCGAAAGAGAAAGTTGGATTTTCGCAAGCGCAATCAAATACGCTACTAGATCCTAATGCATTTAATTGTGCTTTTGGATTTAATAAAGATCACCGAATTGATAAATTATATGGGATAGTGACACACACAACCGACTCTCTGTTTAATAGGCTTTTGACCAATGACTCAGGAACAGTGGCGAGAATATTTGATTATGATTCCCATGAAGAAGCTCAAAGGGCTTTATCTTGGTTAAAAGGCCGCCTATACACTACGGAACAAATAGAAGAATTCAGAGAAGAAAATACAAAAAGCAAAAGTTTCTTTTCTCAAACTAACGAGGTATTAGCTCGAATTCGTTTCAATCCGTATCGAACGGTGGTAAGTATTTGTGCAGATACACTTGAAGCAAGATTATTGGCTTATGATTTTGCCCAGGAATTGCTAGACCATTATAAAGCTCACGCAGAAAAAAATAATCTCATTGTAAATCCTAACTACAAAATTCCTATCATTTTTTATATTCGAAAAAAAACAATATCAGGCTTATTTTTAAATTTTTATCACGAAATTAATCTCTACACTGATCAAATGCGAAAAACTGATGAAGCGGAATCTTTTAAAATATATTCAAATACTGAAGAAAGAATTAAGCGTTATATGAATAACGATTTTGAATTTTTATTAGGCCTGCGTGTAATTACCCAAGATATACTATTAGATTCTTGCTTAGGTGAACCACTTGCCTATTTAATACTTAAAAATGGTTATACCCGGGTGTTAATGCGCTTATTAAAATCGCCTGCTCTTCGAGACCAAGTTTTTGACGCACTGATTTCCCAAAAATTGTTCAGAAAAAATGATCCAATCATTGCGAATTTAATTTTAACGGAACAATTTGACTTAGCAGATAAATTAATAACATCGACGGATACTAAGAAGCATAAAATTGAAATTGTACGATCTGAATTTGAAACTCTTTTCAAACATCTACTTCACAAAGGTAACCCGCGGCAAATTCAATATATGGGTCTAGATAAAATGCTTCTAGAAGCGGCTGATCAGAACAAATGGATCACCGTAATGCTCTACTTGAAAGAATTTACTATTATAAGCAAAGAAACATTATCTGAACTTTTTTCAACAGCTCTCACTTATCGTAAAGTCTGTGAATCTCAATTTATGTTCCAAAAAAGTGCTAAAATCGACGAGATGGCGATCGAATTTTTCAATGTCGCGATTGATCATAACAATTCGACATATGTAAGATCACTCTTGTTTAATCCAGCTGTCTTGAGGAATAAAGCCCTTTTAGGCAGAGCCTTAATCAAAGCTTTGCGATACGAAAATCATGAAATTGTCCGCGCGTTATTCAATGCAGGCGCCTTACCTGTAAAAAATGATACTGATACACACTTCATAGAAGGCGTTCTTGTTCAAGTGCTTTATCAGAAACTTTTTGAATTTATTCCTTCTGCTATCGAATTAGAAGCAAAATGCAATGATGAAGCCGTAGAAATTCGTTACATCGTTGCTCTTCAGCTATTACGAGAAGCAAAAAATTTGGCTGGGATCTCAACTTTAGAACGCTTTAAGGATAATTTTACTGTTCTTAATCCAAAGAATATTAAGATAGCCATCTGCTACTTACTACTCAAGGCACTCTATCACAAGGCGGATGAGTTAGCAAAAACTCGTCTGATAACTCTCTGCCATCAGTATCAATTGCTGCCTACAAATAACACAAATATTGGCGATGCATTAAACATCGTTATGGAAGCGTATCATGGCGCTATAACATCGTTTAATTTAGAGGTTCATGGTCATATATTTTATTTCTTAGCAAGGCATTATCTGAATAAAAAAAATAGTGATAAACTGATTTCTCTCGTTACCTTTCATGGTTATAAAACTGAATTCCCTCCCAACTTCCAATTCAGTATTCGCTTTGCATTATATAAGGGTATACTTACCTATTTATCACGCGAAAATATTGACACAACAAAAGACTTTAAACATAAATATATAGACAACGAACCTGATCCGAGATTGAAATCCAAGAAAAGTACTGGCTGGGCCGAATGTCTCCAACTTTTTTTCTCTGCTGAGATACCAATCAAAGAAAAAATGATACTCCTACTTTTTGAAGTTGGGCTTCCCGCGTTTAAAACAGGATGCGCAGCGGCCTTTAAATCCCTGGTTAGGAAGAGATATCTAAGGGCTGCTACAACATTACTTGCTCATCCACAAATCAGTGACGATGAAATTGCGCAATGCATTGGTGTCTTAGCTCGACATCCAAATATAATACGAGATTTACCAAAAATCTCTTTAATCAAAATAAAACCTCTGCATGTCACTATCTTATCGAGTAAAAAATATGATAAAGCTAAAATCTTTATCAATGAACTTCTAAAGTTAGACAACGCAAATGATTATTCCGCTCTAATAATTCAATTTTTTAATAGCGCTATCGCACAAAAAAAATGGAAAGATGTGAAATTTTTCACCTCAATTCCTATTATTCTCAATAATAAAACCTTATTAGGCTCAGCATTAAAATCTGCCATACGCGATAATAAATCTAAAACGGCTGCATCTTTAATTAAAAAAGGCGCCAGATTCGAAAAGCTTTTTCACCAAGCTCACCTCATTGAAGGCGTGCTCTATCATGCCCTTATGAGTCGATTTTTTGATTTTATACCTAGTGCAATTGAATCGGAAGCCCAATATAACGACGATGCCGCTCAAATTCGCTATGTTGTTGCTCTACAAGTGGCTCATGAGCTAGGCAACTCGTCAAGCATAAGTCAACTAGAAAAATTTAAAAGTAAATTTGAAGATCTAGATCCACGCGCTATTAAAATTGCTATCTGCTTCCTTTTTCTGAACGCGTTATCATGTAAAAAAAATCAACTAGCTGAAGAGCGTGTCATTAAGCTTTGTCACCATTACCGATTGCTACCGAGTGATAATAGTAATATTAATGATGCGCTCAATATCATCATAGAATATTATTATGATGCGTCATCTTCTATTTCAAATGACTATCAAATATATTATCCACCTATTGTTATCTCTTATATAGTTAATCATTTTCTAAATGAAAAAAGCATTAAAAAATTAATATTTCTGCTTACGAGCCCGCCAGGGAAGGATTCAGCTTATTTTTTCTGTTTACATGAGCAAATATATAAAAGTCTATTAGATCACCTATCATCGGATAACGTTACAACAATCAGATCTTTTTTTAGTGAATACATTAATAATAAAAAATATAATCATTATGATTTTGATATAAAAGACTGCTGGCAATCTAATCTTAATAAACACTTTGGATCAGTCATATCTCGTGATGGCTATACTGAAGAACAGATACTCCCATTATTTGAGATGGATCTAGTATTATCTGAAGATGAGTGTCGAGCAGCACTATCCTCCTTTCTTAAAAAAGGATTTATAAAAGCCGCTACAAAAATATTAGGTAACCCAAAATTAAGTAGCAATCAATTTGATGAGTGCTGGGAAGTATTAAAAGAATATCTTCAATATATTCAATTATTTGAGCCGTTTTTTTCAAAAAAAATCAAGTCGAAGCACATTAGAAACCTCTGTTATATTCGGTTATCTTTCTCTGGAATAACTAATACAATGGAGAATATAATCGCTATCCTAAAAAAAACCAATAATGATCCTAATCACAATAATAATTATTGGGATTTTTATTATACCCTCGACTATTCCACTTTAAGTCAACATCTCGAAATAGAAAAAGAGCTAGCCAGATTACTAAAACCCTCAATCATTAAACATATGTGTCTTATATTCATACTAGACAGATTTAGATGCTATTTAAAAGATTTCCATGATAACTATAGCGCTGACAGTAGCGTTTGGCCTAATCTTAAAATGGCTTTTAAAAAAAACCTTTCACTAATTGATTTTGAAAAACGGACAATGACGGAAACAACTGATCCCCAACAGAGTGAAATTTTAATCCTACTCAATAATTATTTCATAGACATCAATGCAATTCCTTCAGAAGACCAGATTGAAACGGCTTACACTAAAGTCATGGAATTATTTGAACTTGCAACTCGCGCTAAACCTGCCTCTGCCTCAGACTCTGGACTAGATGCGTTCAATATCAACTCAAAATTTGCTACCTACATGAGAAGTTTACACACCGAACTAGAAAAATATCGTCTTACAGATTGTCAGCTAGAAACAATTTCTCCTTCTGAGGACGAAAACACAGACGATAATTTATCCGACATACCAGTGTATTATCTTCGTTGAACCTAGGGCTCCATTTCGGTTTGATAAAATCAATGCATTTGACGTCAGTGGCAAATCAGAGAATACTAAACGTAATTTATATCTAACGGAGCAGAGTTGTGAGGGATAATATAAGCCGAATGGCCATTTTTAAAATGAACTGGGAAAGAAATGATATTACTTCATCACTGTCCGAATCGACAATCCATAAAATGGTTCAAATGACCTTTCCAGAGAAAGCCCTATCATCTTATGAGATAATTTCCAAAGGCTGCGCAAACTTTAATATTAAAATCCAACTTAGGGATGATTCATCATCGTATATTTTGAGAATTTATTTACGTGATAAAGATGCAGCTTATCGTGAAAGAAATCTTGGGGCGCTATTAAAAGATAAAATACCAACACCCCTTTCATACTTTACAGGAGAAATCGACGGGTATACATTCGCCATCACGAAATTTATGCCAGGTAACCATCTAGAAAATTTATTACAGAGTGAAGCGACTCTCAATCTTAGTAAGCTGATGTATAAAGTAGGAATAATGCTCTCAAGGATAAGAATATTCAATTTCTCTGAGCCGGGATTTTTTGATAAAGATTTAAATATCATATCACGTAGCACTTCTAATGAAATATTGTTAACACATATTGCGGGTTGCCTATCCAACCAGAACGTCATTACCGTACTAGGATCAGAAACTATTCAGAGGCTTACAAACTATTTTGACCAATCAAAACACTTATTTCCCGCCGAATCCGAGCACTTTTTAGTTCATGGAGATTTTGATCCAGCTAATATACTCATTAATGAAATAAACAATGAGTGGGAAATTTCTGGCATCTTAGATTGGGAATTTGCGTTTTCTGGCTCCTATTTATGGGATGTGGCGAATATGTTGCGATACGCACACAAAATGCCTCCAGAATTCCAAAATGCCTTTATTCAAGGTCTTAATGATGGCGGTATTCAACTTCCACCAAACTGGCGTTCTACTGTTGACCTCTTGAATGCATCTGCACTTCTAGATTGTTTAAAAAGATCTGATGCCCAAAAAAAACCGAATCAATGTTCAGACATAGAAGAATTAATAATCGGTATATTAGAAAACCCTTAACAAGTGCCGGTATTCTGCATATGCGTTCTTTTTTTAATATGCACGAGCAGTAATGATATCGCCGCTGGAGTCACACCCGGAATTCGTGCTGCTTGTCCCAACGTTGCAGGGCGTACATTTTTCAGTTTTTGTTTCACTTCTGTAGATAAACCACTCACCACTTCATAATCAAATTGATGTGGCAACACTGTTTCTTCATGTCGTTTTTGCCGACTAATTTCTTCTTGTTGACGTTTTATATAGCCTTCGTATTTGTTGTGGATTTCAACTTGTTCACATACCGCTGTAGAATTTTCATTTGAGTAATTTAAGATTTCAAGCAGCGGATCTAATGTCACTTCAGGACGTCGCAGTAATTCTACAGCAAAATATTCGCGTTCTAATGGCGTATTGAAACGTTCTTGAAAACGAACGGCATTATCTGAATTTGGTCGAACAAGTATTTGTGCGAGCTGTTCTTGTAATTCATTGATTTGATTTTTTTTAGCGCTAAATTGAGCCCATCGTTCATCATCAACAAGTCCGAGATCTCTGCCAATTGATGTTAAACGTAAATCAGCATTATCTTCTCTAAGTAATAATCGATATTCTGCGCGTGATGTGAACATACGATAAGGCTCGGTGGTGCCACAAGTAATAAGGTCATCTATTAATACACCGATGTAAGCTTGATCACGCGTGGGATACCATGTCGAAAGGCCTTGAGCAACTCGCGCCGCATTCAAACCTGCAATTAATCCTTGTGCTGCTGCTTCTTCATATCCCGTAGTACCATTAATTTGTCCTGCAAAAAAGAGACCTGGTACTAATTTAGTTTCCAACCAAGGTTGCAAATCACGCGGATCAAAATAATCATATTCGATTGCATAACCCGGTCGAGTAATATGTGCATTTTCAAAACCTTTCATGCTGTGGACAAACGCTAATTGCACATCAAAAGGAAGACTTGTCGAAATTCCGTTGGGATAAATTTCATGTGTGGTAAGACCTTCAGGCTCAATAAATATTTGATGAGAATCTCTTTCTGCAAATCGAACCACTTTATCTTCTATCGAAGGACAATAACGCGGACCCGTCCCTTCAATCACACCTGTAAATAGAGGAGAGCGTTCAAACCCCGTACGAATAATTTCGTGTGTACGTGCGTTTGTGTGCGTGATGAAACAACTCACTTGAGTTGGATGTTCATCAGCATTCCCCATATAAGAAAATACAGGGGTTGGCGTGTCACCCGGCTGCTCTTGTAATTCTGAATAATTAATCGTCCGCCCATCAATGCGCGGAGGAGTTCCTGTTTTCAGACGATCCACACGAAAGGGCAGGGCACGCAAACGTTCAGCTAACGCTAATGCTGGCGGATCTCCAGCACGTCCACCTCGATAATTCGATAATCCGATGTGAATTTTACCACCAAGAAAAGTACCTGCTGTGAGTACCACCGTCTTCGCATAAAAATTCAGCCCCATTTGAGTGACAACGCCACCCACATGGCCGTTTTTGATAATGAGATCTTCTACCGCTTGCTGAAAAAGCGTTAAATTGGGTTGATTTTCTAGCGCATGACGTACGGCTTGTTTATAAAGAACTCGATCAGCTTGCGCGCGCGTTGCTCGCACCGCAGGCCCTTTGCTCGCATTCAGAATCCGGAACTGAATCCCAGCTCGATCAATCGCCCGAGCCATGACCCCACCCAGCGCATCTATTTCTTTGACCAAATGCCCCTTACCAATCCCACCGATCGCCGGATTGCATGACATCTGCCCCAATGTCTCGATATTATGGCTCAATAACAGCGTTTGAGCCCCCATCCGCGCCGCCGCCAGCGCCGCTTCGGTTCCCGCATGCCCACCGCCTACCACAATTACATCAAATGTCTTATTAAAATCCATGGGGTTTTCTCAGATTCATAAAATTAGGAGTAATGTTGAATATTATCAATATATTACGGACCGAACAAGCTATATGGCTGATATGTTTAGCAATACGACCAATTCTGTGACAATGCCGAAATAGTCAAGACTATTCCTGTATGCTCGCTGTAATAGTCGGACGTATTTCTCCTTAAAGCCTTCCGATTTATTAGCTTAGAGATTGCATAATGGAACATTTGTACCTATTGCTAATAATTAATTTGATTGACATCACCACATCCAGAGATATGATTATAAAATAGAATTCTTAGGAGGTGCAGCATGAATGATAATCCTGAGTTCAATAGTAATACTACTTCAGATTCCAAGGACTTTAAATCTGAATCTGATAATAAGCAATTAGTTGATGCAAAGATAGCAAGTTTTTTAAAAAGCGCTGATGAAGCTTTTAAAAAGGTAAAAATGATCAGTAGACTCGTTCATAGCACATCACATGATACCAAAGATTCCGATTTAACCATTAAGAGTAAACCAACTTCAGATGTGGCTCATAATCTTAAATCTGAGCCTTGTTCAGCAGATACCTCTGCTAGCCAAGATATTGAAGAATGTGAAGATGATGGGGATACTGCTGAATATATAATTTAATTTTCAGCATATAATACTTCTGATTTCAGAGAGTAAAATATTATTATAAGTCCGGACTAGGATCCTCAGGCAAATCATTATCTTGTTCTGCTTGTTTTTCACTATAACAAGGGTTTTCGCATAAACGAGCTCTACAATCTTTTAAACTTTTTAGCACATTATCTAATTGCGTTGTGGGATTGTTTTTCCTTTTTACGACAACACTTTTATTGCCGCCGCCTTTTTTTCTTTTTTCAGCATCTCTTTTCTCGGCCAACTCTTTAATTTCTTTCCGTAATTTTTCTTCTTGCTGCTCTAGAGCCGCGATTCTCCGAGTTAAATGATTAAAATCTTGTCTGTGCACGGAAGTAATTGCAATAACTTGCGCACTGGGTGGAGGTACATTAGGTCTCTTCACTGTAAATGATTCCTCTGAACCCTCACCTCTAGCTCTTTTAGGACTAGGCTTTTTTGTTTCCGCTTGTACTAAAATTTCTTCAAGGTCTTGAACGAAATAAGGGTTTAATTCGGGGAACCAAGTCTCTATTAACTCTCTGAAATTTACCAAATGAGGGCATTCGTATATCACCTTTATTTCTTCCATAGTGAAATTACACACCCGTATAGCATGAATCATAAACCGCTCATCAACAAATTTTGACGAATCAGTAAAATGTGCAAGATAATCAGACTTGGTAAAATACAAACCTGTAATGTCTACTTCAGATTCTATTAAAAATTCCTGGTATTTTTCTACAGTATCAAAACAAAATGGCAATGGTGTGCCAACATCTATTTTTAAAAAACTCGGATTAAATTTTTCACGATTCACATCATTCAAATGACGAATCATAAAGTCTATGAAAATTCTATTTTCGTACAGTCCATTTAAACAGATATGATCAAAAGTCGGCTGTATAAATCTAATATCTTTAGAGTTAGAAATACAAATAATCGCAATATCTGTTTTCAAAATATCTGGCTTTGTATTATATCCGCCCTTTCTGTAGTCAAACCTCTCAAAAGTCTCTTGTAATAATAGATCAGCGTTAAGTCTGAGCAATAATTCGAAAGCCTCATATGACTGTCTTAACATAGCATGAAAAATTAAGAGCTTATGCTGAATTTCTTTTCTTAAGACTGGAAATCTCGACGCCCCTGCATAATCATAATCTATGAGAGTATCGACATAGACAGCATTAACAAGATCTTGTGTCAGATTTTTATTAAAGGAATTAAAATCATTATGACTCAAATAATAAAACAATAGTTCAATATCTGATTTCATTATACTTCCCAATATACCATTTCTAATATCTAAATCGCATCCTGATCATTTTCACCTGAACATACAGCCTAAATTTTTATTGCTACTTAATCCGCATCAACAGGTTCAATCCATCCCATTTCATCATACTGAATACCGGCAAACGTATTGATAACACATCGACGAGACACTTCGGTCATTTTATCAGGTAAATTATCCACATGAAAAAATTGGATCTCTGAACATTTATGGGGCTCATTATTGACGACCGTACCTTCATATTTCACGATTTCAAAAATAATATACATGACTTCTGTATAAGGCTCTGGCATTTGAGTATGAATGATGCCCCGAAATTCAACATCCTTCGTTAAACAATCTATACCCAGCTCTTCTTTTGCCTCACGTACAACACCTTCAACTAATGGCTCATTACCATCGTGCTTCCCACCCGGCAATGCAAAATACCCGTCTTTAAATCCCGTATTCGCTCGCTTCGCCAACAAGACGTGGTCTCCTTGGCGAAGGACGATTATGATTGCAACAGGAACTCGAAACCAATTTTTAACAGCCACCGTAATTAACCCTATAATTTCAAAACCCGAATGATAATATCACACTATCGCTTCGCTGTATGACACACCGCTTCGATATTATAACCATCAGGATCGATTACGAAGGCTCCGTAATAATTTGGATGAAAAATCTCACGTATACCGGGCGGCCCATTATCTTTAGCTCCCGCTTCCATAGCCGCTTTATAGAAAGCATCTACAGCATCGGTATCATCAGCAGAAAAAGCAATATGCATCGGTTTTTGTGGTATTTCACTCTCCTTGAACCACAACTCTGGCTTCCCATGCCTACCAAAGCCTGCCCAACCGCCATGCTCCATAATTAGCACAATGCCTAGTGGCGCCAATACTTTGCTATAGAAATCTTTAGAACGCTCATAATTACTCACTGAAAGTCCAATATGATCGATAATCATCTCTGTCTCCTTTTTGATGGATTAGGAAACCAGTATAGAGGACATATCGAGAACTTTCAACCCTATTTAATCCTGCTGATAATGCTGCCACAAATCATACACGGGCCCTGGCTTGCTGAGTAATTCTGATACTGGACCACTCGCAACAATTTCTCCATGACTCAGCATGATGATGCTGTCAAATTTCGGAAGCAGATGCAGACGATGCAGCGAAACGATCAGCGCTGATTCTGGAAAAGCATCGATGACTCCCGATAGAATTGTTTTTTCGGTCGGCAAATCGACGCTTGATGTGGGTTCGTCCATCAAAATTAAAGAACTAAATCGAGCGGCAAATAAACCTCGTGCAAGAGCTAACCGTTGTTTTTGACCCACGGACAAATTCAGCCCTTTTTCTCGAATATCTGTTTCTATGCCAAGTGGTAAATTTTCAAGCACATTTGAAAATCCTGCCAAATTAATAGCGCGTTGAATTTCATTAGGGTCTGTCGGAAGATCCATTGTGATATTAAATGAGATACTATTTTCAAAAATTTCGGGATCCTGTGGAATTAATGTTGTAATGGCCTGTAGAGGTTCCAATGTGTTAAATTCAACACCATCTACATTTAATTTCACCTTTAACGGCGTATAAAGTCCACACAAAAGATTTAATAATGTACTCTTGCCACCACCACTCATTCCAATAAGCGCAACTTTTTCACCGCGTTTAAATTTAAAATTGATATTCTCGAATATTTGCTCCCTACCATCTTTTTCGTCGTGATGATGATACGCAAGATCTGATATTTCTATCGTATGCCACTGCCTTGCGGTTGCTTCTCCTGGGGTCACATGCGCTAATTTTGAGATATCTTCAAGAATAGGATTGACACTTTTAACATCCGTATCCATTTTCACAATATCACCATAATGCATACTTAATTCGAAAAATACGGCTCCGAGTTCCCATTGATACCGGAAAATCATCACGACAATACCGATCATAATAGTATTAGTGATATTAAGTTGATGAATGATATATCCGATTAATATCACCGTTTGTGCAATGGCCAACAAGATACCAATTGTAAACCATTTTACTTCATTAACTACAGCTTCCTGTCGAAAAATAGGCCAAATTGCCATTAATCGATGATATAAATTTGAATGAGTTAATTCTCCTAAACGCAGGGTTAATACAGTAGTCATGTTACTAATATAATCGAATATTACCGCCCCCACATGATTTTCGATTTCATTTTCCCCATCATACAATGGAATTAATTTACGATCGAACAGGAGAATAGTCGCTAATAATGTCACCGATAAAAATACGCTCATCAACCCCACAGGAATTGAGATCCATAATAAAAACGCCATCGATGTGAGAAATTTTACAATGGTTTCAATATAAATGAATTGATTCTCAGCAAAACGATAGAGCGAAGTAGAGGCTCTATTGATACGCGTAATAATATTTCCTGAATGATGATTTTGATGCCACTTTAACGGTAGGCGTGTCATGTTCTGATAAAAGTCTAGTCTAAAAGATTGCTGAATTTTTAGCGCTACTTTTCG
>CAYUMZ010000015.1:0-14776 GCA_964446105.1 uncultured Gammaproteobacteria bacterium
TCCAAATTTTCTACACAATCATCACATAATATCAGAGTCTCACCCCTGTAAAAAGCTAGAACTCCTCAACCCAACGTTATGAACGTTGGACTTCCCAACGTTGTCAACGTTAGGTGATCAAACGTTCACAACGTTGGGTTTGCCAACGTTATAAACGTTGGCTATAATAGGGCTTATATTCAGCCCTCAAGAGAGCTCAAAACATGCTAAGCAATGATTCTATCAATGAACTACTGCTTAACGGAGATATTGATCACCCATCTTTATTTCCTCATTTAACACGCCTACAACAAAGTCCTTATATCTTTAAAACGGAATTTGGGTTAAAAGATCTTCCGGTAGAACCAGGCATTATTCTGATTCGTGGTGCACGCCAATATGGTAAAAGTACTTGGCTTGAACAAGAACTTAAAAAATCTGTTGAAACATTTGGGCCAGGTTCAACATTTTATCTCAACGGTGAACACATTTTAGAAGCCACTGCGCTCGAAGAAAAACTAGACTCGTTAATTCAAGTTTTTAATATCAAAACTAACATCCGTCGAATTTTCATTGATGAAATTACTGCTATTGATAATTGGGAACTAATCTTAAAGAAGATGGTAGATGACAATAGATTACGAAATGTTTTAGTTGTTACAACAGGATCAAAAGCGACTGATCTTCATAGAGGTTCTGAAAGATTACCAGGCCGAAAAGGAAAATTCGATAGAAGTAGTTATTTATTTACACCTGTTTCGTATCGAGAATTCAAACGCGTTTGTGGAAAAGATCTCGGGAAAAAATGCTTAATTAGTTATCTGTTATCAGGTGGTTCGCCAGTAGCCTGCTCCGAATTAGCCGAACGAGGTAGAATTCCTGAATATGTGATTGAACTAGTTCGCAACTGGGTGGATGGAGAAATCACTCGTTCTGGACGTTCAAGAAGTTCATTATTGAATATCATGAATGTCTTACATCGGTTATCTCCTAATCCGATTGGTCAATCAAAATTGGCCAGAGAAGCTGGCCTTGCCAACAATACTGTTGCCCAAGGATACACCGAAATTTTGCACGATTTAGGATGTGTGATACCCGGATATCCGTGGGATCCACATCGAAAAATTCTTATCAAAAGAAAAGAATGCAAATATCATTTCACCAATGTTTTAGTGGCCTTAGTCTATCATTCAAACACCATTCGAAGTGTAGACGACTTTCTTAACTTATCAGAAGAAGATCAAGGAGTATGGTATGAATGGTTGATTGCACAAGAGCTTTTAAGACGAAACTCAATCTTAGGGAAAGAAATATTAGCGCCGCTAGCCTTTTGGAAAAATATAGAACATGAAATTGATTTTGTTGAAACGCATCGTAAAACAGGGTATTTTGAGGTCAAACGAGGACAGACTAATCCTCTTGAATTTATGTGGTTTACTAAACAATTCCCACACAATTTTCTAACAGTGATTAGTAATAATCATTTCGAAACAGATCGCATCAGAGGATATACCTTTGAAGAATTTTTATTGGAGGAATTTGTCGATGAAACTTAGAACTATCATTTTAGCTGGAATCATTTGTGGAGGCAGCATGGAAGCAATTGCAGACAATTCAACAACTCAAAAGGCCACATTGGGATCTTGGGGGATAGATCTCAGTGGTATGGATACCTCAGTAAAACCAGGTGATGATTTTTTCCTCTATGTAAACGGGAATTGGCTTAAAAATGCAAAAATTCCCGCCGATAGATCGAGCACGGGATCTTTTCAAAACTTGCAAATTCTCAGTGAACAACGCATGAAAGATATTGTGAGCGAGCTTCAAACAAAACCGTATGATAAATTAAATCATGAAGAAAAGAAGATCGTTGATCTTTACGATGCTTTTGTCGATACCGATACGATTGAGAAAAAAGGGCTCGAGCCTGCTAAAAAAGATTTACAATGGATTGCTTCTTTGAAAAATCACAGTGAAATTGCTGCAGCGATGGGAAATCCGGGACGAGGCACAGACAGTTTATTTGCAACTCACGTAGATGCCGATGCAAAAGATTCGAATAAATATGGTTTTTATATTCATCAGGCTGGCCTTGGACTTCCTGAACGAGATTACTATCTTCGCAAAGACTCCCAACTCGAAAGCACTCGGCAAGCTTATAAACAACATCTGAGCAGCATGCTTTCATTTGTAGGAGCAAAAGACGCTGATGCACGTGCCGCAGCTGTTTTTGATCTCGAAACTAAAATTGCTCAGGTTTCGTGGCCTGCTGCCGAGCGTCGCGAAGCCGATAAAGTGTATAATCCAATGACAATTTCAAAACTTGAAAAATTAGCACCCGATTTTCCGTGGAAAGCTTTTTTCAAGGCGCAAGGATTAAATTTAAGATCACCTAACGGTGAACGCATCATTATTGCTGCAGAAAATACTGCGTTTCCTGCATTAGGAAAAATCTTTAAAGAAACGCCTGTATCAGTGTGGCAAGATTGGCTCACCATTCATTACTTACAAAATATGAGCGCTTATTTGCCCAAACAACTGGATGACACCGTATTTGATTTTTACGGAAAAGTCATCGGCGGACGTGAGCAGGAACTCGAACGATCGACTCGAGGAGTACGCTTATTAGATAGTCGATTAAGCCATCCTTTTGGAAAATTATATGTGGCACGTTATTTTCCCCCTCAATCAAAAGCAAAAATGCAAAATCTCATCGATAATTTATTAAAAGCGTACGATCAAGATATACGACAATTACCCTGGATGACTGAACAAACGCGTAAAAAAGCTCTTAATAAACTACACGCTTTTAAAGCCCATATCGGATATCCAGACAAATGGCGAGATTTTTCAAAACTCGTTATTGATAAAAATGACCTACTCGGCAATATTCAACGCAGTGATATTTTTGAATGGAATTATCGCATAAATCGCATTGATAAACCTACCGATCGAAATGAATGGGAAATGTCACCCCCGATGATTAATGCGTATTATACAGAAACCTATAATTCTATCTTTTTTCCCGCAGGCATTCTTCAAGCACCTTTCTTCGATCCCAATGCTGATGACGCAGTGAATTACGGTGGAATTGGTGCTGTAATCGGCCACGAAATTAGTCATGGTTTTGATGATCAAGGATCAAAATATGATGGCCAAGGTCGATTAATCAGTTGGTGGACCAATGAAGATCGTAAGGCCTTCGAAGACCGAACTTCCAAGCTCGTTGCTCAATTTAATGCATTTGAAGCATTGCCTAATATGCACGTGAACGGACAATTAACGCTCGGCGAAAATATCGGTGATCTTTCTGGTGTTGCGATTGCAATTAAAGCGTACCACTTATCACAAAAAAACAAGCCTGATATCACACTTGATGGTTTTACAGGCGACCAACGTTTTTTCTTAGCCTTTGCGCAAGTTTGGCAAAGCAAATATCGAGACAGCGAACTGCGTAAATTAGTGCTCTCAAACCCTCACAGCCCACCCCATTTTCGTGTGATTGGCCCACTTCGCAATATAGATGAGTGGAACCAAGCCTTTAACGTACAGCCAGGCGATAAAAATTACTTAGAGCCTGATCAACGCGTTAAGCTGTGGTGAGGTAAGAGGTAAGGGGTCAAGTCTAAGATTGCTACCTTCTTATTTTAGAAATTGGAAAATACTGATGCACTAACCACAGAAGGTAGCAATCTTAGACTTGACCCCTTTTGTGCGAAAGTAATTTTTGTTTGCGTAGAATGATTCATCTTCATTATCTGGCCACCAACCAGGAATGCCTAGTATCGGCAGTGGATTTAAATCTTTAGTATTTAATTGATCGGCGTTACTTTTAAAATACTCTGACAAAAAATTATCTACATTATTTATGCTTCGATTTTCTATCAGTAGTGCTTGTGCGGTAATTCCTATATAAGGATTGATCGCTTTTTCGTATAAACCATGGCCAAAAATAATGACCTTCACTTGAGTTTTCATTTCTTCTCGGTGCACCCAGAAAAATTCATGCCATCGATGTGCTTTTATTAAGTCTAATAAAAATGAATTTTCAGATATAACAATTGCGCCGTTTTCATCAAATAAGGTCAGCATATTTTCAATAGCTGAACGATCCTTTTTTGGATAACGCTGTTTTAAATGTTCATATTGAAGCTGATTGATAATTTTTTTGGTCTGTGGAAATTGATGCCAAACTAATGCATTAAAAAAATCATGCCAGCTATCTTCACGAGTTTGCACCTCCCCACGCAAAAAAATACGCGGCTCATAACCAAACTCAAAATCAGAACACTTACCGTCCTGGGGCACAAATCGAATTCCTTCAATACTTAGCATATCATTTAGTTCTTGAGGCAATGGCAGCCTCTCAAGGCCCTTGAATAGCGATAAGCCATACCACAGAGGCTCAAATAAAATTGATTCTGTTAAAGGTTTACTAAAAAACACTCCGACACTCCTGATTTATTCCAGTGTATTTCAAAAAAGCTAGGATTTCTATTGAAAAATTACCCATAATCAGGTAATCTTATTGTCACGTAAACCTTAAGCAATCATAGGTCTAAAAATGTGGGCGCGCAGTGAACCTACCAATCAAGAAAATCTCGGACCGTCTCAGCTGGCAGCAACTTCGGTGTCATCACACAAGCCCGACAGCCAAAATGCCTTGGCGGTAGACGCAGCTTCCGTACAGCCTTCGTTGTCACAAGACATTTCTATCATTGCCGAAAAATCATTCCACTTTTTTGAGCGTATAGGAAACGCGAATCAACGATTATCAGATTTTTTAGATTTCGAGACTACTGTCTCTTGTTCGATGGTTGATAAAACTTTCCATGAAATTTCTCTTCGCGATTATTCAGCAGGATGGCGACGAAAACTCACCTCAGATTTCAATATACCATCAAATATTGCTTCCCTTTGTAAATTACCTCATGTTGTGTATAAGCGACTAGAAAATCTTCTTAAGCAATCTTACACAGCCACCGTTGTTAAACCTTATGGTGCTGATATAGATTTTACTTTATTTGATAAGATTCGCTATGTTTTTTGTGCACCTGGCTATGATCCATTTTCGATGCCATGGCTATTCTTTCCATTTACCGAAAACGTACATAATCGATTTCAAGAACAACTAACCAAAGAGGGGGGATATCTTGAAGAGTCTTATTTCTCATTAGCATGCCGTGTAGGCAATCTAGCTTTTATTCAGTTTATGGTAAGAAATTATGACACCAAAATTAAACCTAAACATCTGAACCTATGCACATACTCCGGAAATTTAGATTTAATAAAATATTGTGTAGATGTACATTATTTAATACCCTCTATATACAATCTAGAATTAGCAGTCGCTTCTGGTAAGAAACGGTCAGTGGTTTATTTTCGCTCCATACCAACATTGAAGCATTATAACGGCGATTTTTTTTCATGTGACCATACAGTCAATTCAAAACTAGTCCCACTACTGAAACCGAGATTTAAAGGTACGCCTGAATATCTATCTATGATATATAGTATCGCCTGTGGCGATATTAATTTAATAATGTCAATCTCACTCGACTCTTTAGAACAAAAGGATATTGAACAGGCCCTCTTTCCTAAAACCATGAGTTTAAAAATGATAGAGTATTTAATAAAAAAATTTCATTTTAATCCAACCAAAAGAACACTCAGAAATGCTTTAGAAGGTGGCCATATTGAACTCACTAAATTTATCATTCCACCATCTCAAAAACAAAAAATATCTAAAAATATCCATGTTTTTAAATTTTGTACCGTATCGGGTGATATTGAATTCGTAAAGGAGGTTATCAGAGAGTACACGCTTGTTCCAGAAAGCAGTTGGCTAGATTTTGCGGTGTATTCTGGAAACGTTTCATTGGTCCAATATCTCATTGCAACTTATACAAGTGGCAACATTGGCTTGAATTATTCCGACCATATGCATGGATATCATAATCTATTTCCCGATAGATCTATGATATTACCCCATGTCCCTATGGCTAAATTTTTATTCGTAGGATATGGTCGTGCTCTTCCCAGCCCTCGATTTGTCAGCATAATAGCTGGTAATTCGCCTGTCACTCGATATTTAATCACCGAACTTGGTTATGATGTCATTAAGGAATTTTCAGAGAATTGCTATCTTCCAATTGAAATGAGACTGCTAAAAGACAGAACACAAATTCATTGTAATTATTTACAACAACTTTCCTCTAATCACCTGTTTCGGGCATTTAGATCACAAGATCGCTATCAATTTCAACTCATTCAGCCTCAATGGGATTTAAGTGCTCTTGGTGAAACCTTTATCTCTGCAATATGCCTTTTCCTTCGTGAACGCTTTCAAAATGATACCTTTCTTGAGGTGGGACCTCCTTGCTCTTTTAAAAAACAAAATACTCGAACTATTTTAAAGGATTTAGCGCAATCGATCTTCGAAAAAAGTCAGATAAAAAAGGAACACACCGCAAAACTCCTCATACCCTTTAGTATCGATGAAGAAGACCATGAATGGCATCTATTAGAAATTTTATTTTATCGCTTACCCGTGAATATTGCTGAATCACAGAACCTTTTAGAATCAGTAGTCTTCAGCGCAAAAATTTACACACCTCAATTTTATAAGTTCCCGAATGGCAAACTTTCCAACTATGCTGTACCTTTACTCGATATTAAGCAACATTTTTCTCATTTTTTAAACTGTATCCGTGAATATTTTGGCGAACCAACGGCACTGGATTTTCAAGAATGTATCACCTCAGAAATACCTGACGCCTCACTCTATTTAGTTATTATGGCGCTATTACATAACCTCAGATTAATAAATCCAGAAAAAATTTATAAGAACGAATTAACTCCACACCAGATCTCTTATGAACTACAAATCAATGATCCAAGATTCACAAACTTCATTTCCTCCCCAGGGTTACTCCATTGGAAACGTGAAGTATTGGGTTTTCTTTTCGTTAATCTCAATAGAATTCCTAGTCTCATAGAGAAAAGCTTTCATAAAACAGATAGCATAATAAATTTGACCTCGCATCTAAATGCCGCGTTTTTTGAAGATGACAAAACCACACCAAAACTTATTACTTATCATAAGCTTCAAAGAAATACCAAAAACCACTGCGAAAAAAATGATTACTTCAGTATCAAAGCAACATTCTTAGAAACCTACGAATTTGATGGTTTTGATAGCGCTACGGGTGAATTTATCCCCGCTTTCCCAGGAGATACTAAGGAAAAATATATATTCCCAATTCAAGCCTTAGCTTTTTCTACAGCTTTAGCGATCTTTTTTGGTTTGCCCAATCGTCCCGAAAAAGCGTGTGTAGATGAAGGCGCCATTTGGACATGGCGACAATATATCAGAAATTTTTTTGGTGGTTGGAATCCAATTGAATACAACCCCGATACTGAGGAGTATAATATTGAAGGGAAAATCTTACTCAATCTTATATTACTCATTACACCAGTAAAAATTACCCTTGCCCTACTAAAATTAGCAATGATTCCATTCAAAACTACTATTAATATAGTCAAATTTTTCACTGAATTTCTTCCAACTCTATTGCTTAAAAATATAGCTATCGATACGGAGGGCATGATAAATAATCATGGCGAGGTCATGGATGATCGTTTTATGCGGGTCATAGCATATAATATTCTACTGTCTCCATTAATTATCTTTAGACTAGCATTAAAAACTATAACTTCACCCGAAAAAAGCCTCAGAACCATGCTAGCACTAATAAATTACACGCCTCTTGGGCCTCGAGGATTCAGAATTTTCATAGCCTTGATGCTTTCATTGATGAGCATTATTTCCACAATAATTTTTTGGTCAATTATTAGTACGTTCGTTTGGCAGTTTGCAGCACCTGTTATAGCAGCTCATTTTCCCACGAGCCTTGTTTTATTTTCATCATTTACTCAAATACCGGTTATTTCAAAAACTATAGCACTCATTAAAGGACCTATAACATCATTGTGCACATTCATTCCTGAAATTAATATACCAATAGCTGCCAGTTTACTGATCGTCACATCGTACATTTCAGATGTATTGAGTAATGCGTGGGCACGGTGGATACCAGCCAAATCCTTCATAAAACTTGAATTCCCCTTTCTCAATACAAACCGAATACCGTCCCATCAAACAAGTCCTCTCGATAAAAATAAGCAGTGTGAGCCTTCTGATGTTGCCATTACACTCACTACAGCTTATGAAACAGCCGGAGTAACAGCAATCATGAGTGAAGGTCACACCGCTCAACAAGCAACGAAAACTACTAGCCCAACTCCAGCACCCAGCCATTTTTCAAAGGGGAGAAGATCATCAACCATGAAACCGAAAGCAGCTCACCTTGACTATAACTCAATAGTTGGGCCGTAAGGTTGGGGACGCATTTTTAGTTGATTGAGGTTATTCAAGCTTATGAATACTCCATAATTATAAAAAAAATTATAATAAAATAAAAATAAATACTGATTAAAACCAAGCGCTCTTGGGATGCTATTTGCTTTCATTATCACTGCTCAGGTAAGCTTAAAAGCCCCCATTTTTAGTTGAAAATGGGATGAAAAGATGTTAGTATCAAATAAATTTACTATTATTTGTGAAAGGTATTCAATGCACTCCGGCGGCGAAATAACAGCTACAAGCACAACAGACCCTCTCATTCTAGAAGACCCAAATCCTGGAATCGATCAATCGGCTAAATCTACCGACAGTGGCGTTGACCCTGCATCTGAGCAGAACACTATTGCCACAACCCCCAGCAATACACCCTCTGCAGGCGAAGCACAATGGTCTATTTTAGATTTCTTGCCAGGTGAAAAAATTGCTGAAATATGTGCTTACCTAGACTTCTATTCTTTATTTACGCTACTCAAAGTTAATCATCAATTTAGAACCATCGTACAACAGCATATCTTCAGATTAGATTTCTGGAGAGATCAGCTACTCACGGATTTTCATATTCCTCTAACAGTTTCCAAAACATTTTTATTTCCTCATCTCGCGCACGAACGTCTCTCTACTCTTGCTCGCCAACCGTATGATTATAAGTTCGAGTATTTTAGAAAAATACGATACGCCTTTTGTGCACCGGGCTATGATCCATTTTCCATGCCATGGTTATTTTATCCTTTCGTTGGTGAATTCTATAAACAATTTATAAACCGACTGAATAATGATGGCTTAGTTTTTAGAGCTTATTATGTCGATATGGCGTGCAGAGTCGGTAATTTAGCCTTTATTAAGTTTATGGTTAAACATTATGGTTTCAAACTCAACTCTGATCATCTCAATTACGCATGTGATTCTGGCAATTTAGAATTAGTAAAATACTGCATAGAACAGCACAATTTACAACCATCAAAAAAAGCACTGGATTGTTCAGCAATATCGGGTAATCTAGAGCTGGTACAATACCTTATACAGAATTTCGCATTACTACCATCATCTCATACCCTAAATCTTGCAATGTTATCCGGCAACCTTGAGAATGTAGATTTTTTCAGAAATAATTATCAACTGGAATATGATGTTAATACACTAGATTCTGCTATTGTTAGCGGAAACTGTGAATTATTAATTAGCTTACCCAATGAATTAAATAGTCACAGAACGGATTTTATCCTCCCTCCAAAAACAATGAGCTTAAAATTAGTACAACATCTGATTCAACATAAAGGTTTTGTGCCCACTCAAGAAACCCTAGATAAAGCGCTTACAGGTGTTCATCACGATCTAGTCGAATTGTTACTCACCACCACATTCAAACATATACCCAATTTTTTAATCGATTTCAGTCACGTCTGTATTTCAGGTAACATCGATTATGTAAAAAAGATTATTCAAGATCAAAATCAAGATCCAGACTTAGATTGGCTGCTTTGTGCAATACTTTCGGGAAACGTTTTGCTAGTGAAATTTCTTATCGAAACCTATTCACTCGATCCAAGAAAAATTGATTTTAGTAGAGTCTATGGTGGGTTTGACAATAATCCTTTTGTTTTTTGTCATGTACCTATGGCTAAGTTTTTAATCGAAGAGCATGGCTGCGAACCTTTAAAATGGCGTTTTGAAGATTATATTCGGGGAAAAAACCTGCCTGTCGCTCATTATCTCATTACTGAATGCGGTTTTAAATGTGACAAAAGTTTATTCGTTGAAATGAATCCAGATGATCCTTTTGCGCATATATGGCTCGATGGCGGCCCATTTGAGCAGCTATTTGCGATGGGTCATCAGGCGCGCCTTAAAAATATGTGTCAAGCGATTGTAGTAGAATATCTTTACAAAAAGGAGCTTTCATCCAATCTCTTATTTAAGGCATTTCGATTGAAAGACAGTTTTCGATTCTACCAACTTCATCCCGGATGCGATTTAAGTGCTTTGGACGAAAACTTCATTTCTGCAATCAGTCTTTTCGTTCGAGAACGATTTCAACATCATACTTATTTAGAAATCGCTCCACCCTGTTCTCATAAAAAACAAAATACTCGAGCCGTATTAGAACAAGTCGCTCTGTCAATTCAAAATAAACTAGAGAAACAAGGTAAACCCACTAAAACCCTCTTTATCCCTTTTTCAATCGATGAGAATGATCGTGTATGGCACCTGCTTGAACTGACTTTTGATCAAGTCACTAAACCCTGCATTATCAGCGCAAAAATACACGGTACTAAAGATTACCTACACTCCAACAAAAATGATCCCCAAAGACAAAGAGAGCATGAATGGACTTATGATAATTCAGATGATTACGTTAAGATATCTGAAGCAGATGAATACGAAACAGTGTCTGACTGCGTGCTTCAGACCTATTTTAGTGACATCTTAACGTACGCCCAAGATGTTTTTGGGAATTTATCCACTAAAACTTACAACCAATCCATTATCTCAACCGATCCGCACACATCCATGTTTTCGTTATTGCTAGTTCTGCTAATGGAAACTAATTTGATAGGACTGCGTGAAGCTTACAAGAATGAATATCACACGCATCGACTAAATTATAATTACGGCGGCTATTTTTTATCAACATTAGCAACCTCTCATTGGCGAACTGAAGTCCTTGGCTTCCTATATGTTAATCTCAGTAGAATCCCGAAATTAATACAACAAGGCTTTTCAACAACAGATAATACACAGAATCTAGCACTCACCCTCACATCAGCATTTCTTTATAAAGGCACTGGCAAACCAAAGCTTGTTTCTGCTGATCAACATAAAGAAAAAAATCAGAATATTGAATTAGGCTGGGATTATTCCTTCATAAAAGAAGCTTTCTTAGAAACTTATGAATTTGATGGATATAATGCCGCTACGCAAGAATTTACTCCCGCCTTCTCGGAGGATCCCAACAGAAAATATAAATTCCCCGCCAAATTCTTAACGTTTTGGACAGCCTTGGCGATCTTTTGTGGTATTCCCAGTCGCCCTGAAAAATTCATTTATAAAGAAGGCGTCAAATGGACCTGGCGACAATACGTTCGAAACTTTTTTGCTGGTTGGAATCCCATTGAATACAATGAAGAGTCAGATCAATATAATATTGAAGGTAAAGTACTACTCAATCTTTTTCTGATTCCCTTAAAATTCTTTATTGGATTATATAAACTACTTTCTATTCCTTTCAAAACCGCACTGAATATCATTAAACTATTCACAGAATTTCTTCCAACCGTAATATATAATAAAATGGAGGAATGGTTACACCCACTTTATAAGCTCTGGTCATATAAAATACGACACTCTCAGGGGATTTTTGTCATTTCTGCCTATTTAATATTTGGCGGATTGTCATTGTTTTATGCCACGCTCTTGATCAGCCTCAAATTATGGACAATTTCTTTACGACCCGCAACATCACCTGAAAAAAGTGTCAGAATGGCTTGGGAATTCAGAAACGCCCCTGATAGTCACACGGTTATTGCTGTCGCAGCGATAGTGTGTAGCTTATTTGGGACCGTAGTATACTCGACGATTATTGTTGCCTGTCTTTGGTCTTTAGCTTTACCTGCAATAATAGTTCAATTCCCAGCAATCGTTGCATTATTCACAGCGTTTATTCATCTACCGATTATTTCGAGTGCCGCAATAGTAACCAAAGGTACAATACTATCGCTATGGGCGCTCGTTGAACCGATCAATATTCCTCTGATCAATTTCGGATTAATTGTTGCGAGCACATTAACAGCGATTATCGCCTCTCATCTTTCAGATGCATTGAGTAATGCCTGGGCACGATGGGTTCCAGTCAAATCTCCAATAAAAGTTGAAGTACCCACATTAGAAAAAGAAGATAAGACTGTGGCGAATCCATCTAATATGACGATACAAATCCTTACCGGCTATAAAAAAGCCGAGCAAGAGGCCCTTTTAAGAGAAAAATTAGCCACTAATCATGAAAGCAGAGTCGGTCAGGAATTTACACTATCGCGACATCCCGCACACCCATCGGATAATATGCAATTTCAATCCTCATCTAAAACGCCTGTATTTGAAACACCCATTCCACACTAATAATTTATTACCATAGGGCGCACTGTAAATAGACTCGACCCTGCCCTATTTCAGTGCTACACTGCGTCTTTTTTAATGAAGAACAATCTATGTCATTAGCGACTCTCAATGATCCTTCAAATCCTGCACTCTCTGTGCAATCCGCACCCCTGCGTGAATTAATTCGACAAGCGTTGACGCGTTATTTTAAACATTTAGATGGCGCCCATCCTGCCAATGTATATGAACTGGTTATGGAAGAAGTCGAATTACCCTTGTTGCAAATTGTGATGCAATTTACAGAAGGTAATCAAAGCAAAGCCGCCGTATTATTGGGTATCAGTCGCGGTACATTGCGTAAAAAACTCAAGCACTATCATTTAGAATAAACACCCATCACATCTCGATAAAGTATCCCCATCGACAATGCAGAAAATGGAAATAGCCAAACAAATATAATAACCAATACCCATAATATTGGATGAATATTGGATGCCAGCAACGCAATCACTATTGCAGGAATTAATATCGTCACTAACAAAATCACAAGCACGGTGCGACAAACCTCAAACCAATGACAGCCTACAACTTTTCGGCTTGTTTCTAATGCTCGCCAAGTAGTCAATTTTCGATCTGCCAAGAGCGGTATCGCAAAAAAATAACTGATATAGGCATAAATCCCTATGGTAATAGCCACGGGAATACAAAGCCAATAAGCAACTATACCCATATAGCCCGCAAGATAAAGAGCGACTGACCCTGTCAAAAATGCTGGCATGTTTTGAAAGAAAAATGAAATCCAAATATCAGCTAATAGATATCGCCATGGTTTATGGTAATAATCAAAAATAGTACCTACTCTGATAGGCAGATTAGAAACTCGTCGAATAGCTAACATTAAAAAACCTGCCAAAATTGGCAATATAATAAAGAGGCCGATGTATTCAAAGATTATCATGATGACTTGAATCAAACGTGGGTCTTTCTCGGTCGATTCCAAAATTTTATAAAATTGATCCCAACTTGCGGGGACGTGACCTAAAACCATCGAAATCGCGACATAAAATAATGTACCTAACAATACCATACCAATAGCAATTAAAATACCAATGCCCATGGCCTCCCAATACACCGTTTTAAATCCTAGTGTTTTTTCCCAGGCTTCATCAAATATGTTTTTAATTGAAAGGCTATATTCTCCAGCCAGAGCAGCTTCTAATCGAGTATCGGCCATTCTTTGTGGCTGAGGATCTAATGATTGGTTCGATGGTAACATGGTGTATTCCTTATCGGGTAAAACAATACTAAGAACACTATCTGTATCTATGCTACCACGTTTTTTCTAAATCTGAACAGTAATTACTTCTTCCTAATAATATACCTAAGAAGACCAATGATTCAGGAGCCCCCACTCGCGCGGAAGCTCCTGCCAAATCCCAGGATTCAATGTCTTACTTATTTATTGGACGATACTCCAAACAAGCCCGGGAAAACCGCTTTTCTACTCCCCATCCCCATTGAGCATTTAATAGGCCCTAAAGAAGTGATCAGCGCGTACTTTAATCCACTGTGCCCAGTATGATGCATCACCTCAAAATAATAATCGTCCAACATTTGTTTAACACCCACACCTGACAAAGTGAGCGTTCCTGCACCTTTACCCGATACCGGCATAAATCCACTAATCAGTACATTGTGATTATACATTTTCACGAAAGGACTTGCTGACGCGCTACAATGAAAATAAGCATGCGGACTTTTACTATCTGATAAGCTATCAAAATAGCATAATGCTCCAATTCCTAACGAAAAACAATGATCAGCAAAGACGCTGATTTGAAAGAACGTAAAAAAAATAATTCCGAAAAAGCTAAATGAAATTCGTTTCATGGTATTTCTCCGATTTGATTAAAAAAGAATTTTAGGAGCGTTTATTTTCTAATTAAAAATAAAATAAAACAATTCCGTGTTTTTTAAAAACCATTTTTTTTATTCAGTACTGTATTGACAATGATAATATTTTTATTGAATTATCCCTATGACTTTAAAACCAACATGACGAATTAATCATTTTAATTATCTTGCCCAGTTATGCAAATAACGACCTCACTGTTTCATGGGCTCCTGCACATTGATAAACAATCACCCAAAAAAAGCGCTGCGAGGGGAAGACGCAGAGGCTAAACGCAAAACTCAGCCCCAATCCGCATCCAGTGTCTCTGGAATAGCGGCGCTTTCGGTGGTAGTATTAGCCTTTCATGGACGTTTGAATAACTCAGT
>CAYUMZ010000016.1:0-14762 GCA_964446105.1 uncultured Gammaproteobacteria bacterium
CCCAAGTGTTAATACGGCCTATTGGTTATTAACAGATTTAAGCACCGAACTTTACATGTTGATGTATTTTCTTATGTTTTGTGCAGCTCTGTACTTACGTTATAAATTCGCAAACGTCGAACGCCCTTTTGAAGTTCCAGGAAAAAAAATTGGTATGTGGTTAACTTGCGGCCTAGGACTTCTCGGTTGCACACTTACTATCATAATAGGATTTGTAGCCCCCGATAATCTACCCGTTAATGCTGGCTGGAGTTACAGCAGCCTCTTTGCAATTGGCATAAGCGCCTTATTACTGCCTGTAGTCGGCTTTATCTTATACCGCCGCCGTCAACTTCAGCTTACCCCAATGGAAGCTGCCACCAGCAATTGACGCTAATAACTTGGCACTCTTAACCATTAATATCATCCTTACGTCTTGAAGCGATTGAAAAAGAGGCTTAAAAGAGCACTCCGTTATATTTTTTAATTCCATCAATTAGAAACGACATTTAAAGGGCTCATCGAAATGAACTTTATCCATAATGTCGTGAAGCAACAACAGCACCCGCCGTCCCGAGCATACCACTGACCAAACATAAAATAATGCCTTGTACAAATCCAAAATCAGTTAATTGGAAAGTACTTTGATACAGTGCCGTTAAATTGCCAACATTAGGAATTAACCACAACAAAATTGCATTGACGACCATCCACGTTAGAAGGCCTGCCGTAAGACCAATAAATAGTCCTGAAATTAAAAAGGGCGCGCGGATAAAAAGACTATTAGCACCGACCAATTGATAAATGGCAATTTCATGTCGGTGTTTTTCTAAGGTTAATTGAATGCTATTGCTGACAATTAATATCCCACCAATGATAAGTAAAATGCCCAAAATAAAGCTCAATTTTTTCAAAACAGACAACATACTTTGCAATCGTTGCAACCACAAACTATCCACTTGAACAGTATCTACAACAGGATTAGCAGCATAACTTGACTGGAACTTCTTCGCCGTTTCACTCATATTTTCAGTTGCTTTTAATTTCACTGCGATCACGCCCGGCAATGGATTATTAGGCAGCGTTTTTAAAACGCTTTGTAAATTCGATTGAGCAGCCATTTCTTTTATACCCTCTTCTGGCGAAATATAATGGCTGTCTGCGACGCTAGTATCTTTATGCAACTGCGCCAAGAGAGTTTCAATATCACTATTTTTGGTTTCAGATTTTAGATAGATACTGACTTCTGCACTGTTATACCATTGGTGACTTAATTTATTTAAATTCGCTGTTAAGAGCCAAAATAATGCAGGTAAACTCAGCGTAGCAGTTAGCAGCAGTACTGTCACTAAATTCGCTAATCGATATTGAGAGAGTCGGTCAAAGCAAATCGTCAAAATATTATACAGTTGTTTCAGGCCTCGATTTTTCATCTTTGCACTCCATTACTTTAATTAGAACTCATTCCAGAAACCAATCTACCTTGATTTAAATGCAATACTTTGTATTGATTCTCATCTATCAAGGATAAATTATGCGTAGCAATTAAAACGTTTGTTCCAATACGATTAAATTCTGTAAACAATTGAATAATTTCATTGGCAAGAGTTGGATCAAGATTTCCTGTGGGTTCATCAGCCAATAAAATAGTCGGTCGATTAACAACAGCCCGCGCAATATTTGTTCGCTGTTGTTCTCCCAACGATAAATTACTGCAAAGCACTTTTTCTTTATTTAGTAATCCCACCTTATCTAAGGCCGCCCGAACGCGTTTTGGAATTTCTTTTGCAGGAGCGCCGCCGATTAACAGGGGTAATGCAACATTTTGATAGGTAGTTTGCTCAAGAAAAAGCATGGGCGATTGCAAAATGATGCCCATTCTGCGACGTAATAAAGGTTTTGTGTTACGATGAATATTCGCTATAGAATTATGACCGAGCCAGACTTTGCCCACTGTGCAATCTTCCAACAAGGCAATAATTCTTAATAATGTGCTTTTACCGGCGCCAGAATGCCCCGTTAAAAAAGCCATTTCGCCATCCTTGAGTTCAAAAGAGACCTGTTTTAATGCAATATGTCCATTCGGGTACTCTTTGGTAACATGTTCAAACCGAATCATGCTTTTCCTCCTAAGTCACTAATCTCCACATGACACAAATGTCAGATTTTGTCCAGGTCAGTTATTAAATAATGCCTCAATAAAGGCATTACTATCAAAAACCTGCAAATCCTCTGCCGACTCACCCACCCCAATAAAACGAATGGGAGTCGATAATTGTTTTGCAATTGCAAATATAATACCGCCTTTTGCAGTACCATCCAATTTCGTTAATGTAATTCCTGAAACATTAACCGCTTCAAAAAATAGTTTCGCTTGTTGTAATCCATTTTGACCGACTGTGGCATCAAGTACAAGCATAACTTCATGCGGTGCATTGGCATCTAATTTTGTTAACACACGTTTAATTTTTTTAAGCTCTTCCATCAAATGTGATTGAGATTGCAAACGTCCGGCAGTATCCGCTATTAATACATCAATACCGCGCGCTTGTGCTGCTTGCAACGCATCGTAAATAACCGACGCACTATCAGCACCAGGCTGTTGAGAAATAACAGGGACATTATTTCGCTTTCCCCACACCTGCAATTGTTCTACTGCCGCCGCTCTAAAAGTATCACCCGCAGCAAGCATCACTTGTTTTCCTTCATCCGTGAATTTTTTTGCCAGCTTTCCAATGGTGGTTGTTTTACCAGAACCATTGACACCCACCATTAAAATCACCGTCGGTTTATGAGCATCATTCAATATCAGGGGAACTGAACTCGGTTGTAAAATATCACCCAAAATAGTTTTGAGCTGAAGCATTAATTGTTGAGGGTCATTAAGATCTTGTCGAGCGATCTGTTGAGTAAGTTGCTGAACAACTGAGGAACAAACCTCCATCCCCACATCAGCAAGCAATAATTGCGTTTCGATATCGGTAAGCAGAGTCGCATCAATCTCCTTTTTACCGAGGAAAAGTGTTGTTAACCCTTCCGTCAACTGATGGCGAGTGCGTTTGAGCCCCGAACGTAGACGTGCAAAAAGACCGGTTTTTTCCGGATTTGTGTCATTTTGATCTTTATTAGATTTTAAAAATCCTAGCACTGTTTTAGCCTATCTTTGAGTTGAATTAGTACCTTGCCAAGCAGTTTCAGTAAAGTTGGAACCTGCCAACCTTTCTTTAGGAGCCCCCCCTAGCGTATTGTACAGCGGGAGCCGCCACCTTTCTTACAAGAGCCTCTGATGCTACACTGTCCAACCTTAAGTCACAATGTTTATAGGGGAAATATGAAAAGCCTTTTACAGTACACCGGTTTAGCAACATTATGCGCACTCTCACTCGGAGCTCACGCCAAAGTCCACGAATACCAATTAGATAATGGCCTCCGCCTCCTCGTGAAGGAAGATCATCGCGCACCCGTTGTGGTCTCAGAAGTTTGGTACAAAATCGGATCAAGTTACGAGCCACTCGGAATTACCGGCATTTCTCACATGCTGGAACACATGATGTTCAAAGGCACTCCTAAATTTGGTCCAGGGCAACTCTCAACGATAGTGTCCAATAATGGTGGCCAACAAAACGCTTTTACCTCAGAAGATTACACCGGTTATTATCAATTATTCGAAAAAAGCAAATTGCCGATTAGTTTTGAATTAGAAGCTGATCGCATGCAAAATCTGATTTTTGATCAAGCAGAATTTTCTAAAGAACATCAAGTGGTGATGGAAGAACGTCGATTACGCACAGATGATGATCCACAATCTATTACGTATGAGCGATTTATGGCAACTGCTCATATATCGAGCCCATATCACCACCCCATTATTGGATGGATGAGTGATATCAATCAGCTCACATTGAATGATCTTAAATCATGGTATGAAAAATGGTACGCGCCCAATAATGCAACAGTTGTCGTTGTGGGAGACGTTGTTCCTGATGAAGTCTTTGAATTAGCAAAACGTTATTTTGGTCCAATACCTGCAAAAAACATTACCAATGTAAAACAAACACCTGAAATTACCGCTCTAGGCAAACGTGAAATCGTTGTAAAAACCCCAGCTAAATTACCGTGGATTGTAATGGGTTATAATGTACCCACAGCAAAAACTGCGAAAGATTCTTGGGAAGTTTACGCACTAGACGTTGTGACAGGCATTTTAGATGGGGGCCGAAGTGCACGATTTGAAAAACAATTAGTACGCGACCAACAAATTGCTAGTTCGATTAGCGCGGGTTATTCGCCTTTTGATCGATTGGATTCATTACTTACAATCAGCGCAACTCCTGCTGCAAAACACACCACTGCCGATGTTAAGCGCGCGATTTTAAATCAAATAGAAATTCTTAAAAAAGAATTAGTAACACCGAGCGAATTAGCACGCGTAAAAGCGCAAGTCGTCGCACAAAGAATCTACAAAAAAGATTCTATTTCTGATCAAGCCTACGAAATAGGGAGCCTGGAATCAGTTGGATTATCTTGGCGTGTAGGTGAAGATTACGTCAAAAATATACAAGCTGTGACTCCAGCACAAATTCAAAAAGTTGCAAAAAAATATTTAATTGAAGAAAAACTCGCGGTTGCCGTGTTAGAACCTTTACCGCTCACAGGCAAAGAATCGCAAGCACCTTCCACGGCAGGAGAAGGTCATGTTCACTAGAATTTCGAATTTAGGCACGGGAGTTGATGTTTTTAAACGTTCTGATTTTACCCAAGGTCTTGTTAAAAATGGGATTAAAAATACAATTTTTCACATGAGATTGGCGAAAGATAAATGTTTGTCTCCAGTGCCGAAAGTTTACAGAATTTCAACCTTAATTGGGATTATTATTATGGCAATTTCAACCAGTATTTCAGCTCAAACTAAGCATCAAGTCGTTCCAATAGAGCATTGGCAAACAAAAAATGGCATTAACGTTTATTTTGTTTCAATGCATGAAATTCCTATTGTGGACGTGAGCGTTGTTTTTTCAGCGGGCTCTTCCTATGATGGCGAACATGCAGGTATTGCCACTTTAACGAACGCAATGCTCGACGAAGGGACCAAACAACGAAACTCAGATGAAATCGCACAAGCATTTGAAGATGTGGGCGCTCAATTTAGATCTGGGGCTGAGTTAGACTATGCCACCGTTTCTCTTCGCAGCATGTCGGATAAAAAATTTTTAGAACCTGCAGTGAATGTATTTGCTGATGTAATCAATAACCCTATATTTCCTCACCAAGATTTTCAACGACTACAACAACAAGTTCTACGTGCACTTCAAGAGCAAGAACAAGAGCCCGGCACAATTGCAGAACATGCATTTTACTCAACACTTTACAACAGCGGGCCTTATTCAAAACCTTCTTTAGGTACAGTAGAATCCGTTCGCCAATTATCTGCTGAAGATCTCGTTCGTTTTTACAAACATTATTACACAGCAGCTCATGCACACATTGTTTTGGTAGGCGACCTCAAACGTCCAGAAGCTGAAAAAATGGCAGAAAAAATGGTCGGAGAATTAGCTCATGGCGATAAATCCAACATCTTAAAATTATCAGATTCACACCTCAATTCATCAGTGAAAAATATACGTTTTCCTTCTGCTCAAACGCATATACTAATAGGCCAACGAGCAATTCCTCGATTATCTTCAGATTATTTCCCTCTTAGCGTCGGTAATCAAATTCTTGGCGGCGGGATTCTGACATCACGACTCTACAAAAACGTTCGTGAAAAAGGAGGGCTGGCATATAGTGTTTATAGTTATTTCGATGCGATGAAAATGCCTGGCCCTTTTGTGATTGGATTACAAACTCGCAATGAGCAAGCTAAAAATGCGATTAAAATTGCAAAAGAAACGTTGGCTGATTATGTTTCTCAAGGCCCTTCCACTGAAGAACTTGATGAAGCTAAAAATAATCTCATTAATGGATTTGCGCTTCGCTTAGCAAGCAACAAAGCGATATTAGCTAATGTTGTTAACATCACAACCTTTGGTTTACCACTTGATTATTTAGATACTTATAAAGATCATGTACGCAACGTTACTGTAGAAGATATTAAAACTTCTTTTCAACGTCACATCAGCCCAAAAAATCTCGTGACAATCACCGTTGGAAATAGCATTTTTTGAACAACAATCAACTTCGTATCATCGGCGGTCGCTGGCGCGGCCGTCGCATTTCTTTTCCCGATATTCCAGGCCTACGCCCAACCGGAGATAGAATTCGTGAAACGCTATTCAATTGGCTTCAAAACGACATCCAAGACGCACATTGCTTAGATTTATTCTCTGGAAGTGGCGCCATAGGATTCGAAGCATTATCACGAGGCGCCGCCTCTGTCACATTAGTTGATCAAAATTCTGACATCATAAAATACCTACACACCACCGCCGAAAAATTAACAGCAAATAATATCAGCTTTATTCACGACACCGCGCCTTCAAAATCACTCGCTCATAAATTAGCCAATCAACAATTTTCCATTGTATTTATCGATCCGCCCTTTCATCATGGCCTTATTGAAAAATGCTGCGCCTGGTTAATCGAAACCAATCTGTTATCCAAAGATGCCCTCATTTACATCGAAGCGGAACGAGTGCTTTCCCCCCTACCCATCCCAGCGGCATGGGAAATCCTAAAATCTAAGTTCACTGGCCAGGTGGGGTATCATTTGATTAAGGCTGGCTAACTTAGTTTCAATGGGGATATAATTAACTACTATAACTTAACAATCAGGTATATAAGTATTACTTACCTAAATACAAATTCTCACAAAACTGTGCGATATATCCTAGGAATTAAATACCCTGTTTTCAAATCTTAATATCTTCTATCTTATCTACAACTAATCATAGAGGGTATTCATCTACATGCAGCTTAAAGACCTCGATAGAAATGTGTATTTTTATATCCTAAGCTTCTTGTGTATCCAAGATTTAGGACGACTTGCTAAAACAGATTGGCACAATAGGGTTTTAAGTCAGCATGATAATGTATGGCGCCCCATTTTTCTGCGTGATTACCATACTGTCACATTCTATAAAGGGCATCGACGTTTAGAAATTAAACAGCATTTTAAAGCAGCTTATCGTGATACACTTCCCTTATTACCTTTAGTTCAGGCAACCGATTTTAGAGAATTAGCGAGACAAATGCTGCTGCTTTCGCATTTATTTCCACCCATAGTCTATCAAAATAAAAAACAAGTGAGACGTGTTTGGTATGGATCTAGTGATATAGGCGAGTCAATTACTCGACAGTATGGCGTTAGAAATACCTATATGAGAATTAAATCAGAATGCAGAAGCGATAAAGAAGCAGACAAAAGAATTGCAAAAAAAGCTCGAACTGCACTTAACACATCAAAAGAACATGCACTCACTCAAGAAAATGAAGGAAATGAATTATTTAATTGTCTATTCAAAAAATAAAATACTATGCCCAATGAAGAACAAGACAAGTTTCCTAGGGTAAATTTAATAATTTGACACTACTCCCAAATGTTGTCATAGTAATTACCATTGATGCCAACTCAAAAAATGCTAAACAATGAGTTAGGTTAATTAACTTCATAAGGATGGATTCAATGGAAGCTGATTTTCAGGAATATCATGATAACAATCTACCTTTAGACCTTTGTATAAAGTTCGCAGGCTTATTAATTGATATGGTCAGACGAGTAAAAGCTAACCGAACTGATCCTAAAAGAAATATGTATCAGGAACAACACGGATTTCCGGAATATTTTATTCATACGAACGATCTTAAACAATTATTTAATCAAGCTCATAATCCACTCAGAATATTAGTTCCGTTAAGTGTAGGACAACCCTACCACGAAGCCGCTTCCGCCGCATCTCAAGTGGCCTGCTTACAAAATTGCAGAGACGCTTATGAATTATGGATTCAAGATCAACTTAAAAGAAAAGCAACTTCACCCCAAAAAATCTCTTTGAAATGGTATGTTGCTCTAGTAGTGGCTGATGTGACCCAAGCCTTAAATAGAGTTGATCCTGTAGAGATTGATTTCAATATTCCACACGGACAATGTAATGCTCTTTTAAACGATGAAAAATTAACAGCCTATGAACGTGAGTATATTGAAAAAGGTCGTGAGCTAGAGAAACATTATCATCAGTTATTTACAGAGCACGAAAGAACAAAACAAAAAGATGTAGAAATTACACTAAGAATTAAAGGATCCTTAACTATTCGGTGGGCCGCTTTAAAACGTCATTATTCAACCCCTACAGTTGTGGAAATTATAAACCGTTTAGAGTACGCGTTCAAATTGGGAGCTCGAGCAATTATGGAGCGAAAACCAGAGGATAAGAAAAAGTTCCCCAGCGAAATTGAAAAGCTATATCAAAATGGAGTATTCCATAATTGGACACAGGATGTGAAAGTCAATGACCTTGCTTACGTTGATATTGAAACTTTAATGATTCACTGCAAAATATTGCCAATGCCCGCAGCTGGTGAAACTCAGTCTGCCGCTATGATGTATCCTGGCCCTCTCAATATGATCTTAGATACTGGTAAAAAGTTACTCTCCTGTATTTGTAAAGACGTCGATAAAAAAGTGCCGATATCTACTATTGATTGCATTTATCTACAAGCAGAAAAAGTTAATTCAAAAAAAGAGGCCAAGCAAGATAAAAATGCTTCCCTATTCTCTGGAAAATTAGAACAACATGGCGCGCGATCATTCCCTGACGAGGACTTATCAAGAGCACGGATGAGATTTATCGATACTGCAGTACCTCAAGGCACAGGAAATCAATTTGTAATAGCCGCTTTGAATGCCACTATAATAAAACAAAATGAACAAAACGCTGAAAAACAATCAAATTTTGAATTAGGTCCCTATGCTGCTTTTATAACCCTTTTTTCTGAAGAATATCCCAATTACGATGATTTAATTTCACAGTTACGCTCTGAAAATAAGCTTCCTTGGAATTATGAAAGGCCTCTTTTATCTATTCACCAATTTTTTAGTGAAACCCTTAATCACACCAATGAGGTTATAGGATCACAACAAACTATGTCAATGAGCGATTCATTTCTTGATCACGACACTGATCAGAATGTTTCCCTCGTATTAAAATTAGGGGTACTGGAAAGCAGGTATTCAGAAACCAAATCCAAAGAAAAACATAGAGAATACTTAATTAAAGCAGCCTGTAGACTTGTTTGCTGTGCAGTCCAATTTCAAAAAGATCACAGTATCGATGTGCGCCCTCAAGGTACGAAAAAATCCAAATCAACATCTATTCCTTTTTTTCCACAACCAGACCTTCATGATGAGGACGAAATCGAAGTGCAAGAAATCCCTGTGCCTATTTCTAGGCCTGGATCCGAATCATTACCAGTAATAGGATGTTTCTTTTATATTAAATCGATTCTCGACACTTATGATATTGATATCGCTTTGCTCTGTAATTATAAATATTATCCTCACCCAGTACCCGAAGCAGATTATCACTCTACTCAAAGCTCCCAACACAGCGGATCTGTTCCACTATCCCGCACTGGGTCCTTTCCATTATCCCAAAGCGGGTCTTTCCCCCTCGGCCAAAGCAAATAAGTTATACAGTCTACCCTGTCTATAGGTATTTTTTACGGTATCTTTTCGATTCCACATTCGTTTATAGTTGTCTCATCCGTTGGTAAACCGACCAATTGGGGAGGGGTTAACGTGTTGTAGATTGGCTAGCAATTGCGTCATTAGTCGCGACAAGTGTGGTTGATGATGATACGGCGTCGTATCCTAGAGATTCGGCGCCGCATCTTTTCAGTCTAAGATAGCATATAGGCTAATCAAAGGTTATAATTCAAACTTTAACTACAAAACACAGTCAGCACCACATTTAATCAAATGCAACGTCTAGCTAACAAAAATGATTATTTGATTCCAAAAACCTGGCAACTACCATTAAATCCAACAATCTGCTCATCGTTATCAATCAGGGCTTGTGTTTCTAAGATTCGATCATTCCAATCAGCTTCGGTTTTACCCTGCGATAAAAAATAATTTTTACCTTCATCAATACCAAGCATCAGTAGTTTCTTTTCTTCCTTCGTTGATAATATAGGATGAATAATTTTCACGTCATGTACAGTAAAACCAGCTTGTCTCATTTTTGTTGCCATTTTAATACCAATATTCGGATCGCGATTTCCAACCGGATAGTCGGTCCAAACAGGAGGTAAACGTGATTCCTCGTCACCCCATGCGGATGATTTTGGATAAGAAAACGCATAATTGACGACCCCCTCTTCAGCGGCATAAATTCCTTCTTTTTTTAATACCCGAAATATTTTTTCAATAGCTCGATTCGGATCTTGCATATGATGCAAAACAAAGCGGCAATACACTAAATCAAATTCCTGATCCAATTGATCAAGATCATAAATCGAACACAACACAAATTCGGTGTTTTTTACACCAGTATCTGAAGCTCGTTTCTTGGCAGCATTCAACTGATTGATGTCGTTTTCAACTCCTACAACAAGTCCTTTTTCACTCACCTCTTGAGCGATCCAGCTTGTCATAACACCTGATCCACAACCCACATCAAGAACCTTCATGCCAGGCTTTAAACCTGCTTTTGACAAGAATTCCTTTGTAGTTGGATTATATATATTATCCAAAATCCCCAAACCTACAGCACCTTCTTTTCCAATATCAAATGCGTATTCCTTAGATGACATACTCAATCCTTATAGTGATGACATTCATTCCTACTAAGCTCCTTCCCGATAAATACAGAAATTGCAAAACAAAAATATCGTGATACTTGTTAGCTAATGCTTTTATCCCTATCTGCATTAGATTTTAAAGGTTAGTGAATAAAAATCATTACCTCATAAATACAATAACTTCTCCCTGAGCCCAGCTCGAGCTCATAATCTGGTTGCTGCAATATGATGCAAGAGCTTGGGCCAACGAGCCTCATTAAAGATCTATGACATAAAAAGCCATCTTATGACTTTCGTTTTTGACTTTACCGTCAGCTTGCAATGTAGGCCAGCTCATTGTTGATTCGACATTCATATTTTTAATATTTTTACCCAGCTTGCCCCAGGGCTCGGGAGGAACATAAGAATTGGGCCTTAGAGGATGATTTTTAGCTTCGAGTATTTCCATATAACAAATTTGTGAATCGCCGAGTTTTTTAGCCATATCAGTGGTTTTATCGAACATTTGATTAATGAGATCTGAATTGCTTCTCTCATCTTTAGAAAGCATAAAAGTCGATATATACAGTATTTTATTTAAGCTATATCCATTTTTTTTAATATGCTCGAGAAATTTTTCTGGCGAATATGCCTGATTTTTAAAATAACGGGAATCCAGGGGGTTTGCCTGCAAAGCGCCTACAACTTTTCCGTGTTTTTTAGCTAATATTACAAATGCCTTTGGATCCTTTTCAAAAATAGAATTATAGTTTGTTTCTTTTTGATTCACATAAAGATAAGGGTATTCCTTCAAAACCTGATAAAGAAAACCATCGACTTGAGGACTAATTTTTTTAACCTCTGTATTCTTGTACACTTCAATTGTCGTTGAAGCCAAAGAAAAGGCTGGCATGATTAAAAAGATTGGAACTAACACGTGAAACAATCGTTTGAAACTTCCCGACTTGAACATCATTGACTCCTTGTAAGATTGGTGAAGGTAAGGCTATCATACACCTGGATATGGCACAAACAATCTTAGCGAAAAGTGATAGAGTGCTTAAAAATAGGGTTTTCTTTAAAAATTTCCGCTGGGCGCATAGTCTATACTATGTAGCTAAGAAAATTTTTAAAGAAAACCCTATTTTTTGAGTGCTATTTCACTTTGCAGTAGATTGTTTGTGCAATATTCAGGTATATGCATAGGTAATGATAGACTCCTTAATGGTAGTATTTCTTTTAGCAGTATTATATGATAATAATGATTAAGTGTGCTGAAATACTTTCAGCATTAATATTTCTCGTCATATGGAGATGAATTTTGAAAAAGCTAATTTTTGGATTTTGCATTTTTATTTGCTCACAACTCGTCTTTGGTAGCAGTTCATCTGCACAAGAAAATGCCAATATTGCCTTAGTTAAAGAGATGTGGAGCGAATATGCTGAAAAACTAGATAATTCGAAATTAGACACTTATTTTTCTAAAAACTTTGTTTTGCATAGCAATGATGAACACGAAACCTATGATCAATTTAATAAAGAACAATCCATAGTCTTCAATAAATTAAAAAGCCTGAAAGTTACAAGTTATGATGATCTCATCGCCAAAGATGACAAAGTTATAGGCAGAATCACGATTAAATTAACTTCAAAGCATAGTAAATCAAAAACGTCTAACATTATTTTCATCGCCACTATCAAGGATCGCAAAATAGAAAAAATATGGGAAGTCACTTACCCTGATTGGGACGACAAATTGTTAGAATCATAGTTTAAAAAATAACGGCCTGACCCGTTTGATAGATACGGCATAATTTTACCGTATGTGATAAATTTCGCGGTCATACCCATTTCGATCCCAAATTTTTACCGTTCATGAAAAAAATAACCTATCTTCACTCAACTCTCTAAAACATTGGATAACCCCGAAGATTTTGGCTTCGGGGTACATCTGGGTTGTTTTCGGGGTTATCTCAAAGCCGCTTGCAGAGCCGTTCTAAGCCTTTAGATTTAGGAGATCCCGTTATCACGACGATGCTATCTCTTTGTATTTATGGCAACATTAAATAAAGGTCATCAATAAACAATCTTATCTTCTTTTTCGAACCACTCAGCCAAAACAGCCTTAGCTTCAGATTGCAGAATTTGCTGCTCGGGAATTATCCGGTCGCCTAGAGGCTTATTGAGTTGTTCGTAGAAAAAGCGATCGTCAAAGCCGATTTCTGCCGCGTCATCGCGGTTCGCGGCAAAATATATTTTATCAATGCGTGCCCAATAAATAGCGGTTAAACACATAGGGCAAGGTTCGCAGCTGGTATAAATGGTGCAATTATGTAAATCGAAAGTGCCTAATTGTTTGCAGGCGTTTCGGATAGCTGAAACTTCAGCGTGCGCTGTGGGATCATTTGAAGAAGGAACACAATTGTGTCCACGTCCAATAATTTCACCGTTTTTGACAACAACAGCTCCGAAAGGGCCACCATCATTATGGGTGATACCTAGTTTTGCTTCAGCAATAGCCTCTTGCATAAATTTTTTTTCCACGGATTTTTCTCCAAAATATAAAAGATCATTTTTAATCTATCTAAATTTCTTGCCGTAATATCGCACACAGGGTTTATTAAGAAGTTAAAGAAACCCTGAATCTACAGATGATTTGAATGAACAACAAAGCAATGTGAATTATACATCGAGGTTAACAACATCCAGGGCTTTGCTTTCGATAAATAAACGACGTGGCTCAACCTGATCACCCATTAATGTCGTGAAATGTTCATCCGCAGCTACAGCATCTTCAATTCGGACTTGCATCATACGACGTGTTTCTGGATCCATCGTAGTTTCCCAAAGTTGATCAGGATTCATTTCACCAAGACCTTTATAGCGTTGAACAGAAATTCCTCTGCGCGCATCTTGAGTTAGCCAATCCACTGCCTCTGCAAAAGTTTTGATATTCTGACGTTTTTCACCGCGTTGCACAAAAGCGCTATCTTCAAGCAAATCGCGTGTTTTTTCCGCAAAGGAACTAAAGAGTTGATAATCATGAGAAGCAAAAAAATCTTGTTTTAAAGAAAATTGCTGGTCAATTCCATGCGCTGTGATAGTGATGATAGGATAAAATTGTCCTAACTCACCAGACTGCTGAACCTGTATAGCATATTGAGCAGTATTATCATTATTATGAGATTTATTCTGCAATAATTCCGTCAATTTTTCAGACCACTTTTCTACGTGTTGTTTATCACTTAATTCGTCAACATTCAGGCGAGGCATCATTAACAATTGTTGCAAAATAACTTCAGGGTAGCGACGATTTAAATATTTAATTTTTCGCTGTATCATGCGATATTCATTTGCCAATGTTTCCAATGCAGTACCTGAAATTGCCGGCGATGTTGCATTAACATGAAGACTAGCTTCTTCCAGCGCAATTTGCTGTAAATATTCAGCTAATACATCATCATCTTTAATGTACTGTTCCTGTTTTCCTTTTTTCACTTTGTACAATGGTGGTTGAGCAATATAAATATGCCCCCGTTGAATTATTTCAACCATTTGTCTATAGAAAAAGGTGAGCAATAATGTTCGAATGTGAGAACCATCGACGTCCGCATCTGTCATAATAATGATGCGATGATAACGTAATTTGTCAGGATTATATTCTTCACGTCCAATACCACAACCTAATGCCGTGATTAATGTTCCTACTTCTGCAGAAGAAATCATTTTATCAAATCGTGCTTTTTCAACATTAAGAATTTTTCCTTTAAGCGGTAAAATCGCTTGATTTTTGCGATTTCGCGCTTGTTTTGCAGATCCGCCAGCTGAATCACCCTCTACAATAAATATTTCAGAGAGTGAAGGATCTTTTTCTTGGCAATCCGCCAACTTTCCAGGAAGGCCTGCAATATCGAGTGCGCTTTTTCGACGTGTTAATTCGCGGGCCTTTCGTGCAGCTTCACGTGCACGTGCAGCATCAATAGTTTTATTGATAATAGTTTTTGCTTCCGTCGGATGCTCAAGCAAATAATGCGATAAATAGTCAGATAGCAACGCCTCAATAATTG
>CAYUMZ010000017.1:0-14249 GCA_964446105.1 uncultured Gammaproteobacteria bacterium
GTGTTCTACAGTCGATTTAGTCGTATCTAAATCATTTTTAATAGCTACAGTCACTTTTGCACGTGATACCCATGCTGGATTTATTTTAGCCGGCGCACTGGTAATCTGACGTCGTTCTGGTTTAGGTTCAACGCTTACAGCTACGGGAGGTACTGAACTTCTATTTTGATCAACCGTTACACCTGGTGTTGGTCTAGGCTCAGTTTTTACAGAGCTCATTTCACTTTTCTGTTCAACATTATGGGGTGCGGTTTCTGATTTTACAGCCGTAGCAGTTCCGGTAGTAGCTGGCGAACCAGTAAAAAATGATTTAATAGTAGATCCCATTTGTTGAAAAAATAAACCAATACTGTTTAACCGACTCATAAAAGTTGGAGTATTCACCCCTTCTAAAGAATGCGCAATTGCTTTAATCGATTTTCCATTTGAAGCAGAAATAGTGATTGCCGGGGGCTCTGAAAACATTTTTTTATTAAACCCCATATATGCCTCTGCAGAAAACCCTTTCATTATCAAATCACCTTCATTGCTTCGTTCAATTCTTTGCCCATTCCCAAACTCAATCGGAAATTTAACTTCCACTTTTCCATTAACTTCTTGAATTCCTTTTACACCACCCAACGCTTCTTGATGAGAATCCACCCATTTTTTAAATCCACCCAAATCATCATCAATTTTTCCCGCAAATCCCTTCAACACCACTTGATTATATTCATACTCACCAACCTTCGGTTCCGTCTTCGTCTCAGCACCTGCTCCCCCAAACATCCCAACCAACCGCTGCCTCAATCTTCCCAACAGCGAAGTTGCTTCTTGGGCCTTTTCTTCATGCAGTAGCGTAGTATCCTCCGATCTAGGCGAAATCTCAGCCTCCTCAGAATCAGTACTTGCTCCAAATCCCTCTGCCCTACCTGCTTTTGCTTCCATCCCTGCCAGATTAAACGTTGCATCAGATTCCGAAGCCGCTTCTTCCCGTGAAGTTACTCGTGTAGTATCAGTCATTTTAATTTCCTCCTGTAATGATTCCATGTTGTTAATAGCGTTATTCAGTCTCACCCTTAGAAGCTCAATAGCAACTTCATCTGCAGGTGTTTTTTCTACCAAACGCTCTCGTTCTGCAAGCGCATTCCTCAATGCCATTGCCTCTACTGCTCTATTGTTAAATCGAGGATCATCGGTCTTTTGATTTAAAATTAATTGAATAATGGTACTATCATAATCCGTCGTGACATTTTCTTTAAAAACTGTATGTGACATCATATTTCTAATAGCATATTCGGTTTTTGCTTTCGATAGATCAAAATTCTGAATTGAATACTTATCTACCGACGCTTTAATTTCTTTCTCGACCTGAACTATTGTTCCAGCACTTGAATCAGCAATAATACGCGTATTGGGTGATCTAATTTCCTCGGTCATCCTAGATTTTTCTTCAACTTTTGAACTCGGGTCTGCTTCATAGTCTCTTGAAGCCCCACGTGATAGCGCTTCATCATCTACACTACTCAAGGCGCTGAGCGAACTATTGACACTTTCTGTATCCTCTCTACTCACTGTTTCCGAATCACTCGGTTCATTTGCCGTGACTTTCTTCTTGCTTTCTTTGTTAACATCGATCTCAAGTGGAGCTGGTGATGTAATGCGTCCTAAAAAATTGAAAACAACACGAGGTGCTCGTAACAAAACTGCAATCGGAGATTGAATTATTCCACGAACAATTTTATTGGGAATTGCATGAGTAGCCCTTTGAATTCCTAACTCAGCAAGTAGCAATCCAACATCCAATAAAACAAAAGGGTTCAATGCTCGAGCCAAATTAACTTTTGAGATTTTTAAATCTTCTGATCTAGACCAAAGACCAAAACCTTCTCCCGTTTTAACCACAAGGTCGCGCGCTGACATTTCTTCCATACCTTGCTCATCAAATACATTATTTGTCACCGCTGCCCAACGCCCACCCTTCTCGCCTTTTAAACCAATTCCTTGTAATGGCGTTAATAATTCGTCAGCGACAATCTTACCAAAAGAATCCATTTCACTCACTTTAGCAGCATGTTCAATATTCGCGATTCGATTCTCAACTTGTGAACTGTATTCTTGAGGATTATCCCTTAATTTCGCAGTAATCGCTTCTACAGGCATATCACCATACGTATCCCTATTTTTCCTGTAAAATATAAGTAAATCAAAAAGTTCGCTTTCTTTTAATGCACCTGACTGAAGTATCTTTTCTAGTTGATCTATTTCATTAACATAAGATTTTGATTTTAATTCATGTACGAGAACAGCACGAGCATGGACATCTTCAGCAAGTTTTTCTATTTCTCCGACATTACCCTCTTTTTTTACAATAAAATCGTTTACCTTTAACAACATCATAATAGGTTTTGCAGAATCGCCTAATTTTTTATTTTCAGCTAAATTTTGCAGAAAATCTCTATCACGGAAATGATTAAATATACCATTTTGAATTAGCTTTGAAAAAACAACCCCATTACCTTCGCTGTTTATCGACTTAAGTGCTTCAATGAAATTATTATGCAATGACTCACTCATCCTGATCAAAATAGCAAGATTACGTATTTCAACATCAGGTATATTTTGATTTTTAGTTGGATCAAGTAACTTTTTTAAAATGTTATCCAACTTAGCGCTCAAGTACCCACCTAGTCCCTTTTCAGCAACCCGTCTATTTTCAGATTTAGACAGCGCATTCAGAAGAACATTTAAATGGACTGGACTTCTATCTCCAAATTTTTTTTGTTTTTCCAATTGTTGGGCAATCTGCAAAGACTTTGACTCTTCAGACATAACCCTGGTAGCTCTTTCAACCGTTTTTGTAGCAGCTCGCGTCAGCCGACGCTCCACTCGGGATTCTTCATCATGCTTATCTGTCATAACAACCCCACTATCCGACTTGATCTGCCTTAATTATAGCGCATAGCAGGATTTTCGTTGGTTTTTACAATGGGGATACACTTGCTACGCCTCTCAGCCAAAACGCCCAGCTGGCAAGCGTTTCAGCCGTTTATAACGTTAATAGGGAACACAAAAGAATTTTCTATCGTTTGGAAGATAATCAAACAGCGTTCTTGCTTCACCAGAGCCAAGTCTAGATAATGTTGTTAATTAATTCATTTATCTCACGACTATATGAAAACTCAGGCCTAAAGCCTATACATAAGGAAAGCCCTGTCATTAAGTAGGAAATTTCTTGCTAAATTGCTCTATGGTATGTCTTTCAGCTTCCACATCATCAAAAATTGATTTGAGTTCAGCTGACATCCTTCCTATCTCTTCATGACACTCTGGATGAGTGTCTAAAGCGTCAGCCAATATCTTTTGCAATTCTAACAATGCCTTATCAAGTTGTTGGTTGAAATCAACTAAATAGATTTCTAAAGAAATGGCCCTTAATTCTTCAGGCATAATACCACCTTTGAATTGTCGTTGCATTTCATAAAGTTTAGCGCGAGTTTTACTATTTTCATCTCTGGGTATCTTTGCATCAAGTTGTGAAAATATAACTCGCGCCTCGTCCATATCAACTGTAGTATCTGTTTTTCTGATAAATTTCTCTCTACTCGAAGCCATTCTATTCAGCATGATATAGATTTCACATAGTTTTAGTGATAGCTCATATCTCGCCCTCGGAGCATAATCAATAAAATAGGTTACAATGTTAGTTGCCATTGTCCCGCCAACAGTGCGATTCGATGTAGCACCAGCATAATGATAATAAGCGTGCAATAATTCAGAATCAGAAATTGGCTGTCTTGCAGGAAAACTACGAAGCTGATTATCGACTTTCTGCTTTATATCAGCAGAAACATCTCCTGGATTAGCACAATACTGATTACCAAGCAAAGTCGAAAATTTAGAATACTCCCATAAGTTTTCTGCAATTTTTCTTTCGAGATCTGCTATTACGCTCTCTGTATTATCTTGCATTGTTACATCTGTCTCTTCAATTAATGCTACTTTAAGATTTTCAACTTGTCTTCTTAAAGCGCAGGCTTCCGAATAAAGTAATTGGAGAGATTGACGTCCTTCCGGATGATTCTGAATAAAAAATGCTGCCATACAATCGTGATATAATTCTTCATGTTGAATAAATCGCTTCAATATTCCAATGGCTCTATCACAAAAATTTTCTTTCCCGATTTTTTGAACCAAACCACCAAATTTTCCAAAGAGTGATAACTGTGACCTTGACCTTTTCATACATACATACCTCCGCTACACTACCTATACTTATATTCATTATAGTCCATTATTCAGGTTTGTGCTGAGGTCAACCATCACGGCAAGTGAAGGCGTTTGGGGCCTCACTATTAGAGGTTAGGCACGCGCCTTAGTCACGAAAGTTGAATAGCTTGGACATTAGAAGCACTATTTACTATAGTGTAGATCGAGATGCGACCTCAGTGATGCTCTAAGTTTGATATACTCAATCTAGTGAACCAACTCAAATCTCAGTGGAGTGCTTTATTTCGACTGAATAATGCTCATGATTGAATGAATGTTTTGCATTTATTGTATTACACAATTATCCGGAACGATGGTATCTGCCATTTCTTTCGAAATCCTTTGCCTTTCTTCCTCAGTTTGGGCGAACAAACCGAACGCTACCCAAAGATTTACTGCACCCTTTAAATGTTTTACTCGCTCATTCGGAGATTTTTTTAGAGTTATATGCTCTTTTTTAGGTTTAAATAATTTCCAACGGTTGCTCAAATATTTGTCTACAACATTACGAGTATTTCGATTAGTTTGACGTAAATTTCTTAACGTTGAGCTCTCACAATTATCAAAAATTCGACAATATATAGACTCGACTATTTTAAAAAGTATACTATTAGTAATATTTTTAGCAGTCATGCTCACGGTATCCAGCAGAAATAAGTTCCACACTAATGGCCTTAACAAAGCCAGACACTCACCCATACGATCTAAATTAGCGACATTTTTTGGGTATTGTGTTTCAATATAATGTAATGGAATTGCTGCTCCATAACGTAATAATGTTCTTACAGCCCGAGCATTACCAAATTTTATTGCATATTCAAGAGCTGTCTTTCCGCTTTTATCTTTTAGATCAATATCGATTATTCGTTTAGCCAGCCAACGAATGATTTCAGCAGCATCTTTCCTAAAAACCGCGAGATGTAATGGTGCATACCCATAGGCATTCAATGCATGAAGTTCTTCTATCGTAGAAATTTCAATAACAAATCCTTGCATTCCAGGACAACCAAAGCCAACTGCACAGTGTAATAAACTATTACCATTATCGTCTAGCCGAGTATAAATATCATCATCCACATCTGGTGACTCAAGAAATAAACGAAGTTTTTTTTCATTTCTAAATAAAATCGCTTGATTTATGCTTGATAACTGATCCAATGGTTCATGGCAGACCCCGGTTTGTTGTGAAGATAAAAAAGAGAGAGCGCTTAAATTATCATCAATTGCCGCACACTGTGCTACTGTAAAACCATAGTTGTTTCTTTGAGCTATGTCGGCACCGTTTTGACATAATAATTGTACTATAGATAAATGATGAGTAGATACATGTAGAGGGGTATTTCCATCGACATCTTGCGCGGCTAATTCAGCACCACTCGATAACAGATATTCGACAACATCTCTTTCTCCTCTACAAGCAGCAAAATGCAACGCGGTATGCTGACTAGCCCCTCGTTTTTCTAGATTTACACCCAAACTTACCAAATATTTTACCGTCGTTAATTTGCCATTTACTGCTGATATCATCAATAGTGTAACACCATTCACCTCACGATCAATATCATGACCCTGAGTATATAAGATCTTTACTACATCAATATGCTCTTCGACACATGCCATAACTAAAGGAGTTCTGCCCTCAATATCTGGCGTATCAAGCTCTAAATTCACATCGAATGAAGTTAATAGGCTTACCGCTTCACAAAAGTTTTTAGCAGTAGCAATATGCAAAGCTGTCTGCTGCTCGTTGTTTTTAGCCATTAAGTCGCAACCTAAATCCAATAAATACTTTATTAACGGTAAATGTCCGATACCTGCTGCATAGTGCAAAACTGTGCAACCTTTTGCATCTTGTGCTTTCCAATTAATTCCTTGCTTAACAAAAAACTCTACCACAGCTAACTGCCCCGCTTCTGCAGCGTAATGCAAAACTGTACGTCCAACCCAATCTACTATTTTCCAATCATTGGTTTCCTCTACTAATCTCACAATTGTGTCTAAATTACCTATTTTTGAAGCAGCTATAAGGCGAGTTCGTGCGTTAGCCCAAATTAAATCGCGCGTATAGCGCCGTTGTCGCAATATATTCACCACACTCAAATGCTTATTACTGTTCGCCAGCATCTGAGGTGTAATTCCATCGTATGACCGAACGTCCAACTCTTGTATAGTAACGCGTTCCATCCAGAATTTTACAAGCGCTTCATGTCCTCCTTCTACGCTAAAATGCAATACAGTAAATTGATTATTGTCACGCTTTCTCCAATCAGCCCCCAACTCTACCAAACATTCTGTCACTTCTAAGTTTCCACATGCCGCAGAAACCATAACAGGCGTTTTTCCATCAATTCTCACTGACTCAAGGGAAGCACCTAATGTTATTAAAAGTTTGACCGCTTCCACATTTCCCTCTAATGCTGCTACACTCAGTGGTGTCTCTCCGTGTTCATCTTGAGCTTCCAAGTTAGCCCCATGCCTAACCAAATGCTCTATCACATTACTTTGACAATAACGAGCCGCATAATGCAAAAGTGACGCCCGATTTTTGCCTAGTATAGTAAGATCAGCGCCTTGCTTTACCCAATAGTCTATTAAGGGTAACTGCCCGGTTAGTACTGCAACTATCAATGGTTCGGTAATATTAAGCCCCATTCTAGAAACTTTTGCGATGAGATATTGATGAATTAGTTCCGCGGCGAGTTCTTTAATATCATTAAAAGGAGATATTAATGCTCCACATAGTGCCTCATAAACATCCGATGAAAAAAATACATTTTCTCTTACAAATTCGTCATAGATACTGTTTAAACATTCCCGCCATATTTTATAATCTTTGTCTACATGGAGACAAAAAAGTATAAGTAACCAAATAGATATGGGTAGATTACGTATGAATAGTTCAGCTATGGCTAACGCATTGCGAAAACATATTAGCGCCAATTTTCGCTGCCCAACATTAAATAGGTGTTCACCAAGAGATATCATTCTTTGTTTATATTCCTCCAGCGACATAGGATAAGCCTTCCATATTTTGCAAATTATCTCTGCTCTGCAAAGTATAGGTAGATCTATATTCATTATTCCGAATACATTTACACATTCTAACGATAATTGTTTTAGTTTTAGATTATTTGCGATTCGCCCATTTGTTCCACGAGGCAACACACAGCTTAATTCGGTTAGCTGTGGATTGTCTGCAATCTCAATATATTTTATTGATGTGCTTTTTATACTTGCATTTTGCAAAAGCGGGCAATGATTTAAAAAAAGTGCTTCTAATGAATTAAATTCGAAATAAGCATTAAATCGATTAGAAATATTTCTAACACCTATACCGCTGGCAATCAGCACTTTAAGTTGAGAGAAATATGAACCTAACTCATTCAAGGAAGCTTCAGTGATTTTTACGTGATTCAGTATTGACAATACACTCAAAGTGTCTCGACTGTTTCTTAATAGTTGGCTCAGCAATAAATCATCCAAAATGGTACATTCTTTGAAATACAATTGTGAAAACTGTAAATCACTTAAAATAAGTCTTTCTATCTTTTCTCTTTGGAGGTTTTCTGGAATCCCAGTAAAATCGAGAACTAAGGCATGCTGCGGTGTCAATTTTACCAATCGAACAACAGGCTCTGGTAAGATTACTTTTTCGTATCGATAAGATTTAATTTCTGCCCGCGCCTCTTCTATCCCATAACATTCTTTTTGCAAAAGAGAAAAACTTTTACGAGTCCCAAGATAAAATTTTTCATATTCACTACTACTAGCGGTAATATTACGGTTAGCGACAAATTTGAGCAATTGTGACGGATCTGTAGCTTCCGAAGGAAAATAACACTGGGATACTTTACGACCACTACAGACACTCAGCAACAACTTCGGCGCTAAATGAATATCATTACAGTCCATCAGCCGAATATACCATTGCCAAATTAATAGCTTAATATTTTCCTTATTATACAATAATGGGTAAGAGAACTTTAAAGCCCATAAAAACGCAACGCCTGATTGCCTAGCTTTTCGATTCGCAAGAATACGTTGCGACATGTTATTTATAATATGTAAATCTATTGTCAATCTGCCCAGCACACCTTCAGCTAATAACATATTGCCTATGAAGGGATGACGACCTGCACGTTGTTCAATGATAGTTTGGAGGCCGGGATAATTTAATAAAGTTTGATATTCAATTTCTTTCGACTTTATAGTATCTAACCAATCATTAAGCATTAGGCTAACATTCATATTTGAAAAAGTTTCTAATGCAGAGGGATCTAAACCTTCACACATATTTCCACCCACTTGGAATTGTGGGAGGCAATATGAGATACTAATTTCTCTTAGCTGAGGCCTTCCCAATATTCCCTCATTAGAAAATGGATTGACAAATGCCTGTTCAAGGTCAATGCATGCAATAGATGCTGTACCATTATCACAGGACGTTACAATATAATTACGTGGAAATCCATCCCCTAAATGTTTTACTACATCCATCATGTAAACTTCAGACAAATATTGTCTGCTAAAATTATATTGACTATATATCTCTGGGGAAAGAATTTCTTCTAAGTTTTTACCAAAAACGGTCAGAGAAACTAACACAGGATAACAAAGAGGCTTCTCTTGATTATCCCATGTCACTTCGAATATAACAAACTCATTAGGTGTACTCCCATGACCACATAAGCGAAAATTCAAGAGATAATTAGCATAGGCCATCAGAGGAAAATCAGGGTGTTCTTTAAAATGAAGAGCGCGACCCCGATGAAAGATATGAGCTACAGCTCGATGAGCATAGGCTTGTGAAGATTGTTTATTCTGAACCGTATGCCGAAGATGCCCTGTATTTTTATTGATGATTGCTGCTACTACTGAAGGATGTATTTCTAATTCACTAGTGCTAGTGATGAGTTTAACTCGAAAAGGTAAAGTTTCATTAGAATACTTATCTAAAGCTGGCTCAGATAATTCTTGAATGCTACTTAAAAGACGCTCTTGCAACAAACGCTCAATGAGACGATACCCAAACCGATCAGGCTGCATAACCATATCTGTTAGTAGAGTTTTTCTTGAGTGACTTAATGCTTTTGTATTAACACAGGCTTGATACCAGCAATAAGCCCATTCACGATGAATTCTGCCTTCTATTTTTCTAGGAACATTATTCTTCTTTTCTGAAGGTTCACCTTGTGCCCACAAGAGATGGTGTCTATTTGCTACATCACAGACCACATCATATTTTATAAAATAATCAACAATACCTTTTACAAGCTGTCCATCCTGATCAATAATTTGTAAGGCTTGGACAACACATTCAAGTTTCTTCTGACTATCAGTGGTATTAAATAACGAAATTATCGATTCCGTTAAATTTAATCGTGTTTTCAACATGGGTTGAATCAAATTAAGTGAGACCTGATATAAATTGTCTTTTTTAGATGGAGATAATGGCCAATCAACAGCATGATAGTTCTGAAGAAAATCAATAAGTTTTTTATAAAATAGCATATTAATGGGTTCAGTACCTTTCTCTGGATACTTCTGAAAGATCTCTATTAGCAAAGATATTGCTAATCTTGAAGGTTCACGAACTAAGCGTCCAAAAAGCTCACTAGTTTGCTCGCGAACACGAGCCATGTAACAACTACAATTCCAATCAGTCATTTCCATTGGTATTATATTATTGTCAGGATATTCATTAACAGTATCACGCCAAATCGAAAATTGTTGTAATAATTCTGGAATAAATGTACTAGCTACGTAATTGAGGGCATCGATCTCTTTAAAATGTAACAATGAGTATTCAGCACTACTTTCTTGAAGCAATAAAGTATCTTGCTCTGCTTCAAAATAGATTTGGGACTGTATTCGCCAAGAAAATGTCAATTGTAATACTACTTTGAGTAATGTACCCAAATCAGAATGTATGTGTTGCTTATCAACTAAAGATTGTATACGTAATTCAGTATTAAGACATTGTAGATCATAATACATTGCCCAAGCTGCTATAATACGTTGAATAGGGCGCAAGAGTTGATCTTTCAAATTAACAATGGCTTTATTCTCATATACAGTATTATGAGATTGTACTAAATTATACCCAAGTATTTGGTGAACTTTTAAATGCACCTTATTTCTTGTTCCGAGGATATCACGAATAGCAGTCAAAAATCTATGTGCAAGATCATTATTACCATAAATATAATTTGCATCTAATAGAACGTATAGTGCCGTATCATCACCCTGCCGCTGCAACTCTGCCTTACTTTCACTTAGGCTTTTGGCCTTAAAAACTAAATGCGATTTAATATTTTCTAATCGCCAAACCAAATCTCCTTGAAAGGTACATTTGTGCGTAAAAGGGTAATGTCCTCCTTCGTCAAAACGAAAACCCTTTCGCATCGCCTGCCCTATTTCAGTAGCACCAATATAAGAGACATTAACAGATAATGCGTGAGTTTCACATAAAGCTTGGATTTTCAGCTGGATTAAATCAGTAAAAGCCTTGAAATATTGTTGTATATCGTTTTTTGTTGCGCCAGGTAGTATGCCATCCCAGATAAGAGTCCATTCATAATCAGAATAAAAGGTAGCTTCATCTCGAGCTAAAGAACCCAAAACAAAAATACTAAAACATGAACAAGGCGGTGCACCTAGTAGGCTTTCAGTTTGACTGCAAAAATTTGCGATTAAAGTTCTAGTAGCTTGTGACCAATCTTGAAGTAATTGAGTTACATTTACTATTGGTTGTACCATTAAATTTTCTCTACATTCTTCCCATTGCAAATGAGGTAAAGATACTATTTTAGCAAGGTTATCTGATCTAATGCTTTCTAAAGATGGTAATTCAAAAGACGAATCTTGAGCTAAGCTAGCATGTTCTATGAGTCCGCGAGAAGAATTACTTTTTCGTGCATAGTCTCTAAATAACTCATTCCATACAGGATCAGAATTAATATTACTTAACTTTGACTCTATGAAAGCATCGATTGTCTGAAAACACTTAATGGCCCTTTTAAACTCTTTATTTTGGAACAGTTTTTCACCGAGGCTTGCTAATTCAGAAAACAGTTTCCTCATAAGATCAATCTGCAAACCACCTATGGCTATAGAACCTTGTCGATAAAAAAAATAGTCTTCACATAACAATTTTTGTAAGTAATAATATTCTTGCAACAATATTAGTTTATTTGAATTATTAATATATCCCTGATGATCTGCTAATTTTGCTTGTTGTAAGGCATATGCCGCATAAAAACTTGCGAATATAAAATGGCCAGCTTGGACAGAATCCGTAGAAAGTATCAATCCTAATTCTGCCGCAAGTACATGAGGATATATAACTTTAGGTAATTTATTTATTACTGAAAACGCTAGTATTAACCCACTATCCACATCATTTCTATGTATCTTTCTATTCAATGAGCTCGTAAAATGAATTAATCTTTTTATTAATGTATGGACCTTATCAGTATTAGAAAGAAAAAATGATTCATGGCTAGTAATTAACTTGAAAAGACTTGAAAAACAATTGATTACTTCGCGTGGAATGAGCAACAAGGACCACTCTGAGCCCATGAGTTTTAGGAGTATTTCTTCTAATCTGCTAAACAACTCCCATTCAAAATAGCTCTGTTCTTCACGTATGATGGAGTTAATGATATCTTGCCATTTGGCAACGGTGTTTAGCCAACTAACAGAAGCATTACTATCTCCAAACCCTCCATTTTTTTCTTTAAGTGCTTCACATGCTTTTTCGTACAGGGTATCAAGAAGTTGAAAATGTAATTCAAAACGCTTACGCTGATCTGAAATGACAAATTCCGCGGAAGAAACACACTCTCTTTTATACATCTCCCATTCACCCCTTATTAACTTGAGGCAGTGTATTTGAATTAACTGCTTTTATTAACCTAGTGACTTTGCATGGAAAAAATTCGTACTTTAATCCTACTTAAATAATTACATGAAATCCAATTTCTTCTCTGCGTCATTCGTTACCACTTGTTGAGTAGCTGAGAGCTGATTTGGATTTTTCTTCGATGATTTATGGGAAAACATACGATGAATTCCAGCATTAATGTCTGGACTTCTTTGAGCTCCACCGGATTCAGCAATCTGTTGCTCACATTGAGTGAGTGGAGTAAGTAATTTAACGATCCTACTTTGTTGCTGCTCACCCGCCAAATCTGCTGGAGTTTTTCCACGCTTATTGGGTAATCCAAGGATTGCTTGCGTAAGAATTAAAGTAATCATTGAACGGCCTCGGTTTGCAGCCAAATGTAATGCCATATTACCTTCATTGTCTTTCAATAATGGATCTGCGCCTGCTTCTAATAACAATTGAACAATCTCAGTATGCCCCTCATGAGCAGCGACTAATAGTGAGGTTCGCTCCAAGTACATAACATTCACATCAATATGGTCAGGCTTTTTGCCACGACTAGACTGTAACATTAATCTTACGATTTCTGTTTTTCCCATTTTAACCGCATAAAATAATAATGGCGGAGTGCCTTTTATTGATTTATCTAGAGAGACACCAAGTTTCATTAATAGGCTTATCACTTCTAATTGGTTATTATTAATCGCATGCAAACCAGCCGTTTCAAATTTACATACCAAATTAACGTCGGCGCCTTTTTCTTCGATTAACCACTTCACTAAATCACACTTACCTAAACTACACGCAATGGCAAGAGCACTAAATCCATCAGCCTGAATAAGGTTTGCATTATTATTGATGATACTGTGTACGGTATGTATTTCATTAAGATATATAGCAGTATACAAATCTATCTGATCAACACTAGCACGCATTTCTCTTGCAAGGCTCTCATGTTTATTTTCACAAGCTGCACGAACGATCTGAGTTGTTATCTTACCACCTAGCCTGATAACAACACGCGCCAATTCAGCATCAACAGTTACTGCAAGATGTAACGGTGTTTGTTTTCGAGGATTAAGCGCTTCAATATCTGCCCCTTGTTGATGAAGCCACGGTATTAGATGAAAATGTCTATGTTTTATAGCTATATGCAACGGCATTTGCCCATCATAGTCCGGTTCATTAACACAACCTGGTGTTAACAAACTTTCAATTTCATGTTCTTTTTTACCCAGGTGAATTAAGCTCCAAAAATCAGGAGGGGCGCCATATTCGAGTAAAATCATTGCCACCTCTTGAAGACCTAAACGAGCAACACCTTCAAATATGTTCCAACCATTTTTAGTTAGTATGTGACAATCTGCTCCATTAGCAAGCAAAAATCTAACAACCGCAGGCTGATTTTCAACACATGCTGTCATTAATGGCGTTCGCCCAGCTTCATCTTGATGATTAATATCAAGAGTTCGATTATTCTTAAGTATTAAACTGAGCTTTTCAACATCTCCGGCAATAATTGCTGCTAAAACAGGTGCGTAACGTTGCCTTTGCCAAGAAAACGGTAAAGAAGGTTCCTGAGCAGGATTTATTAACAAACAAACGTCATCTATTTGCATATCCTTAGGGATCGGAAGTGTGGTGATATCAAATGCTCGTAAATCAATCGACAAATGTGGTCGACCTTTTGCGGTATTCATTGCTGCTTCAAGTCGTAATCCGGGCGTCATACTAAGCTGTTCGTCAGGAGGTTCATTCAAACAAAATAACAAATTATTGATCAGTTCTTGCTGATATTTTGCTATAAGCGGATTTTTTTTGGCTTTTAGTTCACGATATTGCATCGTAACTCGCTGTAACAAATTACTAGCCTCGGTGTCATAATTAAGAGGTAAATCATCATGAATAATTGTTAATTCACTGATCAAATCGCCCAAATAAGAAATAGACTCAAAGACTAAGACAATTTTCTGTTGCTGCGTGAAAGCTATGATGTCCTCTAAGAGTATGCGTTTTCTGTGTTCCAATAATGCGATTAACATGTTTTTAATTTCATCTAAGGCAACATTTTCTAATTTAGTTGCTTCGCTAGCAATTTTAGCATGTGAAGCCG
>CAYUMZ010000018.1:0-14047 GCA_964446105.1 uncultured Gammaproteobacteria bacterium
CAACGCTGGCAAACGCGATCTCAAAATCCTCCCCGATGGCTGGACCGCCGTCACCAAAGACCACAAACTCTCCGCTCAATGGGAACATACCATTCTCGTCACCGAAACCGGCCATGAAATTTTGACCTTGCGCAAAGAAGAAACTATCAAATAATTTACGACCGTTTTTAATTATCAACCTAGGTAAGTTTACAAAGATAATGAGTGATTTTGCAAAATCTACAACAACTCTAGACGCGACACTATCAATCGTTTAGTTTTGACTCGAACCACTATTTGCATTAAAATACACAATAATTGATAAACAGGAAGTACCCAATGTCTAAACCTGATTTAGTCTCCATTTATGATTGTACTGTTAAGGATGATAAAGGTTCTGTTAGTGCAGATTTTCAAATTGACAGGAATACTGGGGAGTTATACTTCAACGGTAAGCAATTTTCTCTTGTAAACCTTAAATTAACCATAATGCAACAATCTCTCGTGTGGCTTGTGCCGATATGTACTTTAACTATTGCTTTATGTACAGTATATAGCACATTCTTCAAGTGAAAAAGAAAAAGAGCGAGTTCATAACAAAATGTCGTCGCATCTTTAGTTATTCCTAGATACAGCGGACCTTGTCCTTAACCACGTCGGTATCTCTTTATTATACATTATTTATTTGAGTCGGTGTTCTTAAAACTTGATCTATAAATTTTAGAAGATGATCAACGATCTCTTTATATCGGCCCACATGCATATTGAGTTCATTATGAACTGTTAGGAACACTGAAAATGGACTTTTTTTAATATCACGTATCTCAGTACTACTTAAAGTAGTATCTGAATGTGAACATTTATGCCTTATTATGCTCAAAGCACTAAAATAATTCAGCCACATCTTTTTCTGTTTTTTATCAAAACTTTTTAGCACGATTGAGATTTTATCATTAAAAGTTGGTTTTAATTTATTAGCCTTATTTCTAAGCTTAATTAAAGATGAGGAATTACTCTTGCATTCACATAGAACCTTATCGATCAATTGATTAAGCTCGTTTTTCATGGATGAATCTATTGAATGCTTTTTTTGAGATATCAACTTGTCTATTGCGGCCTCTAATCCAGTATGGATTAAACTAATAAAAATACGATTTACAATGTTTTGATGGTTTAGCAAATCTACTTCATTTGAAAAATTAACTGGTCTAAATCTACCATCATATACAGATGCTGTAGCAGATAATAGAACTACTACTGTATGGATTCCCGTCCTCAAGTATCCGGCATATAAATTATTTATATTTGAATCTAATGCACATAAATCGACTATTGCATTATCTATTTCATTGCAAATTGCCAAAGTAGTTTGTTCGTCCATTTCATTCCCCAGGTGGTTAATTTATTCGAGATTTATTATAAAAAGACAGTGTAGAGACAATATTTATTGGGTTACAATCACTCCTCAAAAACCTAGATATTAAAAAAGTATAGCATAATTAGAAATATGCATTGAATATCAAATCAAAGAAGATTCACAAAATCTCGCAATTTTATAACCGTTTTTGGTAACGATTGTCTTTCTAATATGGATAGATACTCGGACGCAGTTTTAGGTGGATTTTTAAGCGACTCTCTGATTCTTTTGATAGTTGAGCAAACAATAGCGGAATGGGATAAAAACCACTGACTAATGAAGTCATCGGGGTGCTGAGCTTCAACATTGTGTGAAATGAGATAGTCAGACGGAAAATCTTTTAAATTATATGTCACAATAGTTGAAGCGGAAGATTTTATTGCGGCAGCAAGTACATGATTATCATTTGAATCAGGTAATTTTAATCCAGGAATTAAATGTTCAAAATTCTCAACCAAACAATCCAGGACATTTTCATTCATTAGTTTTTTAGTTCGTTCTAGTTGCCTGCGACTTAAGTCTTTACGTTGACTTAATATACTTGTTATCCACTCTTCATGAATTTGGTTAGTCCACTTAGCATAATAGAGGTCTGTTATTGCTAAGTGCATTAATAAATCACGTAGTGGTGCTGGATATAACACACACGCATCATAAACCACAACGGGTTTATTCATCATCATATCCCATATTTAATTTTTGAGCCTGTTTAGTCAATTTTTGTAACGTTTTTTCACGATCAGCATAAATTTTTGCTTTGTAATCCAAAACGTCAGATGCATACACTCTTCTGTGCTTACCTACTTTGTGAAATGGAATTTCTCCTTTTTCTACGAGTCTCACAAAATAGGGTCGTGACACACCGAGTATGTTTGCAGCATCTTGAGTAGAAAGCTCTTTTTGCATATGGATGACTGATACTGCGTTTCCTTCTCCTAGCTGAGTTAAAATGTCTAGCAACAGACGGAATACGGTACTAGGCAGTTCAGTTGAAACTTCTACTTTATTTTTCCCAGTAATATGGATTGTTATTGATTTTTTAACAATCGGCAAAGTCGCTAATCGTTGACTTGATTTGATTGCTAATTGTGAATCCTTTTTATCAGGTATCACAAAATGATCGTGCTGTGCTAATGAATTTGTCATAATAATATTCCTCAGTGGCTATCCCTTACATCATTGTATTCGAAATAAACGAAACAGTCAAATCGACGAGCGGTGCCCGAAGGGCTTCCAGGCGGGAGAAATGACGTTGGGCATGGAAGTGATTGTTATACAAAAGCCAAAACTATAGTACTTTTCAGTACTATAGCCTTAGCTTATTGACTCATAATATTAATCATTGAAATTCGTAAATCGATCAATGAAATCACCAAGATCGTCAAAACATCCAGGCAAAACGAATTGGTATAATCGATTACCACCATTGAGAATTTTGAAATTACTGTTCGGGAAAGGCGCTAAAGTTTCATTACCTATACCCCAGTACAGTCTTCGGCCAACAATTTGCGGTCCAGATTCAATGGAGCCTGCAGGTACGCCATCACCATTCACACATTCAGGTGTTCCCGCAGGAATTAAACCCGTTGGAGTTGCGGTACTGGAACAGACGAGACTTTGATGTAGGAACAATCTTTTTCCAGTAGCAGCATCCAATCCGATTATAGTGCCTTTCGCATCATTATAACCGACAAAGACCACTCCATTGCCCACAGTCAGTGTGCCATGAACGTTGGCTGTAGCTAAAGTACCGACAATGCTATCATTGGCGGGACGTTGCCAAAGTATCTTGCCGGTTGCAGCATCTACAGCTTCCACCATTCCATTAATGGTTTGGTAACTACCGCCATTCAGAAATACCGTTTTGCCATCAACAAGACTATTGATATCCGCTGGTGGGTTAATTAAAGTCCAGAGACCTTTGGGTCCACTGGCTGGCCCAGTCATATACGGATTTATAGGATTAGTTGGCGGGAGACTACCCACTGTCAAAGGGTAGGATATTGGGTATCCCGCCCCATTAGAAAGCGTGAATGCAGGACCAGGGAAAGGTAGAACCAAACTACTGGGTCCAGGCATAGGTACTAACGGCAATTTATCACCTTGACTATAGAGGCCTACCCGGATTTGATTAGCCCCTAAAGTGCTAAATCCTGAGCATAAACCTGCCCCGTAATATTGATTCGGATTAGCTGGATTGGTATAGGCCGGATTATTGAGCAAATTGGTAAATCCATTACATTGGAGAAAATCAGTTGCCGCTACAAACGGCTTGTTCACATCCCGATTGATATTTTGCGTATTGAAGGTACCAAAATAGATAGTCTTGCCATCAGTGGCTCGCCCGAATTGCAAACCACCATAAATACCTCCCGGATCTGTATTGGTGGGTGCGCCCCAAACAGGCACTCCTGTATCTGGATTAAGCGCAAATAAGCGCCCGTCTTTATTGCCTACGACAACGAGATCTTGATTACTTCCATTGGGCATTTTGACAGATTTTAATAGCATGGGCTCTTGACCAAAACCTTCATCAGGACCAATGGGATCTTGGAAAGCATTTTGTGCATTGGCAATCGGCGTTGGAAAAACAAAGGGCAGAACTGAGCCTATTCCATAGAAATCAGGTGCCGCAGCTGCATGATTCCATGCGTCGTAGCGTCGAGAATGGTAAACCCATTTAATTTTTCCCGTTGACGTATCCAATGCCAGAACTGAAGACGCATAATTATGAAGCTTATCATTGAGGTTTGCACAGGTCACTTTGGCACCGGACGAGTCAGTGATATTTTGTCCATCGATAGTTTGGGAGACTGGAATTTGGCCCCGTCTCGCCTTTTCACAATCCTCTGCAGCTTTAGGAGCTACGGTATTTTGTGCTGTAGCAATATAGACCAAGTTACGCTTGGTATCGACTGTTGGATTGTGCCCGTAGACAGACGATCCAAAGAACCCTCCAGGATTGGCTGGAACATAGTTCGGTGGATACAGTCCACTCACCGGTGGATTTTCTGCTGCCCTACCTGCTAACAACGGCAACAAAACCTGATCAACCGGTGGATTATTATCCACATAGAGAGTATCTGGGTTTTGTTGAGTTACAGCAGTTCCCGGCGTAATAAATGTCTTCCAAAGCACTTTACCTGTTGTCACATCCATGGCGACTAAACTACCTCTGGCAGAGCAACAAGGATACGTTGATGCAGGATCAATCGGACCTGTCGTAAGTGTAGGATTGCCGTGAGCATCATTGATGATAGGGCTGCCAAAAATATTGAGGGATGATCGAGCAAATTCTTCTTCCCAATTCCCGACAGGAACAAAAATGGTATTCCCACTGCCCGTGATGGAGCCCGTGATTTTTGAGGTAGGATGACTATCCACATTCACCTTCCAAATCACTGCACCGGTTTGCTTATTTAAAGCAACGACAATGGCACCATCGCCATAATGACATCCATTAGCACCTGGAGCAGCACCTGGAGTGCCGCCGACAATGGAACAAATGGCAGCGGAATTAGCAAGGGCGTAATTACTCCCAACGATGACCATATTGCCCGTAACATAGGGAGTGTTTCTAGACTCGATAATCCCCATATGGTCAGTATCACCCGGGAGTGAAACCTGCTGCACATAGTTAACAACCCAAGATGGCGCCCCTGTAAAACGATTTAGCTTCGTGATATTCCCAGAGTAATCGTTAAAGTACAAATATTTACCTTTTACAGCAGGCGTGCTGGAGATGCTCCCCAACGATGTATTGATAGAGCCAGTATCGGGCGTTGTGAGATAGACCCAACCTTTCTGCAATGTTCCCACGTTACTGGCATTAATGGGGCTCATTGAAAAGCTACGCGTGTTTTGAATATCCACTGACCTTAGAAAATGACTCACGATATTCTTAACGTTGAAAATGGCATTAGTCGTATCATCACCATCGTCTGCGTAAGCATACCCTTGAAATAGGATCAATAGAAAAGACAATACTGTGCTTTGAATAATCTTTTTATGAGTTTGAACATGTCGTGTTTTTCGTACCATTTCATTGACAGAAAAGTCGCGCGAATACACATACATAGTGACTTCAAACCCATACCGTTTCTGCTCATACTGTGGCTTAACCCAATTCATAACAATACCCCCCCTTCCGATAAGCCCCGTGGCTCTTGAGCCTCTGTATTTGTGACTAAACTTGCCATTCACAACAGCCCAAAGAACTGGACTCTACACTATGCCTTTCACGTCCCTATGCACCTTCGTTCGAATCCTAAACTGTAATGCTTAGATTCTTAGCTTATCTATTCGCCCTAGCCTCTCCAGGGATACATGCCTCTTAAAGATAGGTCTACTACACCTCCTTTCGCTGAGGGTACTTTTGATAACTACCATAGCCCAATTATAGCATATTTTGGCAATTTGCAAGTTACTAATGATTATTTTTTTAGATTATCCATTTTGTATTGCTAGATATAAACAGAAAAGAAATTTACGGCCGTTTAGACTATTTTAAAACTTATTGATATGAAAGAAATACAAATTGACGAGGGCGAAGAAGTCAGACCCGTTATTGATCTTGATCTATTGATAAATAAATATTAGATCTGACAACCTTCTTGATAACTTAACTCTCTACACTATTTTCCTAGTTGCGGAGCACTGGATTGTTGATACCCTGCAAGCTCACTGGAATTTTTAGCAATTAAATCATTCTTATGCACATAATCATCCCTCCAACCGGTATAGCTAATAACAGTGTCGCGGGTAGCAATTAATTCGTTTCGGAATGTTTCAATTTCATCCGTTGTAAAGGATGCTGGATTTGATTTTAATCTCCTATACGTTCTGATTTGATTCAAAACATCATTGTTGATTGTTCTACGCAGATAATCTGCATCACCTAGAGTCTTGAAAAAACTATTAGGTGGACTCTTGTGGCTACAATATTTTTTTTGAAAATCGTACATCTGGTTATCATAAGGCCCTCCCAACAGATTATCTTCCGTATCATATAAAAACCATTCTGCTAATATGATCTCGATTAGTCGAGCACGATAGGTTTTTTTGTCCTGCGCTGCTACTGTCACATCTGCTTTTTTCATAATCATGCCTCTTTTGTTTTAAAAACATGTTTATATCACATTTTGAGCACGTTGTCAGGAAACCTTTTGCCTACATTAACCTACTTAAACTAAGTCGACATATCTTTAGGTGTTAATGCGTTTTTGATATCCACAATTTCGTATATTCAAATCGACTGGCGATGCCCGAAGGGCTTCCAGGCCGGAGAAATAACGTTGGGCATGGATGAGCGGCCTAAGAGGCGAGCGGGAGCGATGGTGAATTCACCAAAATGTTCGTTGATGTTATCTATCGCCTGATTAGTCGTGCGCCGTTCACGATCGTTGGGCATGAAGAGATCGAGCTGTTGGCTGTTAGTTTCGACCATCTCTTTCACTTTAATTGGTAGAGTTTTCAAGTAATTTATATTGGATTGTTAGTGATAGCTTGTTTATAGCTATAGGTTTCTCTCCTAAAGCCTTACCTTTGCTGGGACAGACATCTAACTTTTAGTTTAATGTTTGTCGCTTGCCAAGTCTGGCAAAAATTATGCAATACATTTAACTCACAATTTGCAAAACCTTTTATAACTCTATACAAGAAGTATTTTGTTTCAAACCTTTATATTGCTCATGCCAAATTTCTACGAGTTGGTTTTTATTATTGAATCCATGTTTATCTTTAATATTACGAATGTGTTGCTCCACTGTCCGTGGTGAAATTCCTAACTTTCGAGCCGCGGTTTTCATAGTATATCCATGAGAAATTAATTCTAAACATTCAATCTCTCTTGGAGTTAATACATGTTTTGCCGTAAATTCTGTTAGTTCAATGTCCGAGGTAATTTCTTTACCTAACCTTTCATTTTTTGAGCTTAACAAATTATAATGCGGAATAGTAATTAAGTTACTCCCTATATATTTTTGATATAACTGAGGCACATAAGAATCAAAATGCCGTATAAAATTTTCTAGATAAAGTAAATTGTTTAAATAATAATTAAATATTGTCCTTTCATCTTTACTGATATGAAAACCACATGTTCGAAAATAATTATCTTTACGATCTAAAATATAAAGGCCATTATAAACAGACGATTTCGCGGCGTCAGCAATAAATTGCTCATACTTTCTTGAAAAGTCATTATCTAACGTATCTGGTAATATAAACCTATGTGAAACAAACGTATATCTCAACCCTATACGATGCATACATTGCATTTGTTCAAAAGAAGGTATACATTGCTCATAGTATGCTTTAGCAGACAAATCAGGAGTAGTTCCAAAATTGATGAGCTGACCTGAATCATAAAATCGAAAATATTGAAAATGAGATATAGGTGTTGATTTAAATAATCCCTCACATATTTTTGATACTTCATAATAACTAGATTCATGGGTTGATCTTAAAACTTCACTTAATTGAGTGTGTGTTGCAAAGTCTATCATTATAGCCCTCCGAACAATTCAACACTCTTTATAGCCGATTTAACAACAACATTTATCAAAAAAAGCCGATTTACGCTCAACATCGCTCTTCTCCATTATAATGCCATTAGTGCATCTACGATACTTTATTAAGCAGTATTGTGTATGTACTTCCTTAATAATATTGTTCACTAATCATACTACTCGTAGTGAAAATAACATTCCTGACTATCGGAATCAAGAAAAGTCATCTTGAACGATACATGAGAAAATAGCAAAGTCAACTCTAATATTGTTGAGTGACACTTATTCCCTGGTAAATAAATTGGCGCTCAAGACTACCGTATTCTCATATTACTTTAGTAATTTATCCATACGTAAAAAATACGAGGGCTCTAGATTACTTAATGACTCCTGATGAACAAATCAGCAACTTTATAAAATGATATCTCTTTGAATATCAATATTCCTTCTTTTCATATCGACTGGCGGTGCTCGAAGGGATTCCAGGCGGGAGAAAGGACATTGAGCATGGAGTTGCGGCCTAAGTGGGGGGGGGGCGGGAGGAGTGGTGAATTCGCCGAAATGTTCGTTAATGGTGTCTATCGCTTGATTAGTCGTAGGCCGCTCACGGTCGTTATGCATGAAGAGATCGAACTTTGTCCCGATCTTTGACACGATCTCTGAACTACTCCGATAACGAGATGCATCTGGAGTGTTGAAATAGCCACCTTTGATAGTGTACTTTTGCTTTAACCGATACCATAGGTTAGTGATTTTTTTTAATACTCTGGCCCTCACTCTTATCAGACGATCGATTGTTTTTTGAGGCGAAATTGATTAATCTTGGCTGATGTAATTGGCAAAATTCTTCAATAGCTTCAATAAGATTATGACTACTATCAGCAATAATAAATACAACCTCGAAATCCATTGAAATGGCATGCTTTTTGTCAAAAAACCTTTGGGAATCTATTGACTTGGCTTTTTGTTGAAGTGATACACCCGCTAATCGAGATAACTCATCACGTGATTTTGCACAATCATCACTATTTTCAAACTTAATTATACATAATTTTTGATCTCTCCTTAACTCGACAGCGTTTTTTGATTGATTTAGCGTGTAGTGTATTGATCGCATTAATACAGCTAATAATACTTCTCTGGTAGGTATTCCGCTCACAGCAATAACTTCCTGTGTTAATTGATCTGTACGAATCTTATCTTTTTCTTTATAAAGATTACGATATTGTTCCATCCACGGCCTAACATGTGCCTCAAATGGTTGGTATTCATTTAGCCTAGAACCCGCTAAATACTCCCACGTTTTTAAATTCGCAATTGCTTCACGACGTTGTTTAATTCGTTTAGCATGAAACTCTGAAACATTTGCAAAACCATTTGGTAGCTGATCTAAGCGTGTGCTTTCCTGTATTTTTAATTTTAAATTTTTTACAATGGCATTATGTTGTTCGACAAGACTTATAGGTATTAAACAATATCCGTATTTTTCTAATCTCGTTCCTTCTTTTATTGTTAACCCGTGACGATGTGGCACCTCTCTCCCCCATCCTTGAAGAGCATCTTCAAGTGATTTAGGATCTTTACTAGGATCAAATGTTAAAAACATAGTTCTCTGGAATATTCCCTCAATGGACCAATGTCTCCTATCAGGATTAATTAAACCCTTTAACATCTCAAAAACTGGAACAATTAAATCTACGGCACTATTGCCTGCTGCGTTATTGATTTTTTCTTTGAGTTTATCTGAACCTGCATCAGCAGCCTTTTGTAATAATTCAATTGCCTGATTAGGTTTTATTTTTCTCTCCTCACCCAAAATTTTTATATGATGATCTTCAAACAATACATCAATGGTTGAGACTTTTTGAACAGCTAATAAGTCTACTTGCTGCCCTTGAAAAATTAGACCGGTCAAGAGAATATTCACTATTTTTTCAGGGTTGATCTCTTTTTCATTCTGTAAGGTCCCAAATACATTATCAATGTTGTGATTAATACAGAACGTTAGAATTAATTTCACAGCGGTTTCTGCAACATGCCTGATTTCGTCAGGTTCTTTATCATACGACACTATATGCTGTAACTGATCGGCAAAAATAAAAGCAATGGCCTCAGCGAGATCAATTATTACTGAACTAAAATCTCTTAATGCGTCGGCCTTTTGTATCAACAAATCTTTTTTCTTATACTGACCACGCTTTACATTATCATAAACGGCCAATGCTATCTGTGTACCAATTTTCGCAACAACGCCAGCAATACCCATTGAAGGTAATTCACTAATAATTGAACCCGTAGTTGAGATTGCATTTCTCAAAGCCGTATCCGGAACCGGCCCGCCACTCGCTATTGCTGAATACTTCGCCATCTTATCTAAGAAAATTAAATAAAACTCACGCTTGAATCCAGTTATGTTATCTCTACTTCGACCAAACCTATCCTTGGCAAACTCAAGATCTTTTTGAACTTCTCTCACAAGGTCTGCTATCGCAGAACGTAATTCTTCATCTATCTTAAATTGTCTAGCGGCAAATTTTTCGAAATACTCTTTTTGGGTTCGTATTATATTTTCTACATATTCACGATCTTCAACACTCAATTTGGTAATTCTTTCATCGACACCAGCTAATAAATCGTCAAACCGTCTTATCAATAGCTGATTTTGTGCATCTATCTTGCTATTAATTTCATCTAGTTTTGATTCCATACGCTGCTGACTTTCTCGAATTTTTTTTGTCTCACAAGTGTTTTCTTTTAACAACTTAAGGATCTCAAGATTTACCTCGTTTGCATCAGAAGTTGCAAGCACAAATCTCTTAACTTTCGGGCCTTGGATTACGGCAAACATTAAGTTATAGGCTGTTTCTTTAAAAGTATCTTCAGACTCGATGTTGCCATTCACAATAAAAGTCATCATAGCCATAACAGAGACTCGAGCAGCTTTATAAATATCAAGGGTATGTTCTTTAAAGACCAGGACTTCTTGCATATTTAATGCAAGAAGTCTTGCAGTTTTTTCTGCCAACAATTCAACTTTTCTCATAGGATCAAATAAATTGCCTTCTGAGAGTGAATCAATAAATTTGACCATAGTTTTTGAATCCAGAAAAAATGCATAATCTGGGTTATGTTCATTAATTAACGTTCTTAGCTTCCCCTGTCCTTCATTTTCTAACAAATATGCCGAAAGAAAATAATTTCTTAATAACACTTCAACGGTTTGACGAAAACGAAATATGATGGGATGTTTATACAAAATATAATATTCGGTAAATTTTTGTGCACCCGATAATGCGTCGGATAATCTCTGAGAAATCAATCGTTTGCAAGCAGCTAATGCCTGTAGTTGCTCAAATGAATTTGTAATAGCCCTATCTCTATCAAATATTTTCTCTGGATATTTATTGTCTTGAAATCTTTTAAACTTCTCGCATTCTTCTTTTCGCAAATTTAAATATGTTGATGTTTTCTCATCCTCAACTTTAGACCAATAATTAGAGTCTCTAATATATAAGGGATGACCCACAATACTTTGACCATATTCATTACTGCTTGAACCAGCGCTAATAGAATCACCAAATCTTAGCCTAAATAACATATATTCTTCATTAGCCGCAATTGAGTCAATAATTTCCTTTCTTAACCGACGGTTCATATTAGCGCTAGAATTATTTCTGGCCAAAACTGCATCTTTACTCTCTTCTGACAAAGAACTTAATAACTTACTTAATGTATCGTTTTCGATTTGATTTATATCTTTTTCGTAATCTAGAAATATCATATGTTTTCGACGAACAAAATAGTATCCTAGTAATTGATCCTTTTTAGATGTTAATTGTTGCAAACGACTCTCAGTAGATGCATGTGGTTTATAACCTTTAATCGATAATAAAACTAAATGCCTTAATTCCGTTAATCGAGTTATGACAGGATCAGTGTCAGGAAGTCTATTATTGATCCATATTACCCGTAAATTTGGCAATGTCGTAATAATATCTAAGTATTTTTGTATATATGCTTGGCTTGTTGATGAATCTTCTATTGTGATGGCTTCTATAAATGGATTATTATGATTAAACGCCAATTGTTCATCTAATTCTTCGATGTCTTGTGCAGTCGAATAGTCGGAATAACTAAATTTTATATCAAATACTCGTATTATTGTATCACATCCAGGTAATTTATAGTCTGGAGTAAAAGTGATTTTTTTAATGTGCTGTGATATCACATCAATTTTAGGGTCTATTAAACGCTCTTCGTCCAAATTTATGTTAGGTAAAGTTAAAGCTTTCAGCTGATCTGAACTTACAATCACACAGTATATATTGGTTTTGTTTATAAACTCTCTTATCCCCATTGGAGTTAAACAAGCGCATGAAGCAAGTATCAATTTGTCAATCGGGCATTCACTCCAATTCTTCGCTATAAATTTTAGAATTCCGTCTGTAATTGAGAGATTTCTCCTGTTTTCAAAACCCTCAGCGAATTGTCCTATACCTGTTCCTAGATCCAGACTGAACTCTCTAGGTTTTTTAATTGATTTCAGATAATTGCGAACTGATAAACTATGATTATTTATAAACTGGATTATTTTTTCTGGCTTTATTATTCTATTAGCTTTTAGCCTCATCAACGTGTTAACGAGCTTTTGATTTCCAACTGCAATATCCAATAATGATCCATGATTATAATCCCACCAATCGTTAATATCCGCCAAAGATTGAAAAAATGTTTTTAATGTATTAAAGAGCTCTTCTGATGGCAGATTTTTATAATCAGTAATAAGAGATACTATTTCAGAGAACTTTTTCTCGTTAAACATTTTAATCTGTGGTTCAGTGGAGTCGGCTTTCTTTTTGCCCCTTTTTCTATGAGCTACTCTTTTATGCTCTGAGGCATGCGATCCCATTTCTACTTTAGCAGTACTATCCATAGTGATTAACTTCCTAATCTAAATTGGGCTACCATGTGCGATTTCGTAACTGAATTAATGAGCAGTCTATCAATCATCAGTGCTACTGGTCAACCATAATTCATAGTCTGCCATTGACATCATCTGAATAATTATTTACTGCCGAATATGTTCCGTGTTTTTCGGGGACAACTTTGCGATAGCTTTTCCATGACGAATAATCACGATAACCTCTCCATTTTCTGCGGCAGTCAAATATTCTCTTGCGTTGGAACAATATTGAGTGCTATCAATAATTTTCATATCAATATTTCCTTTCATTCAAATCGACTGGCGATGCCCGAAGGGCTTCCAGGCCGGAGAAATAACGTTGGGCATGGATGAGCGGCCTAAGAGGCGAGCGGGAGCGATGGTGAATTCACCAAAATGTTCGTTGATGTTATCTATCGCCTGATTAGTCGTGCGCCGTTCTCGATCGTTGGGCATGAAGAGATCGAGCTGTTGGCTGTCGGGACGCGGATCGAGAGCGGTGATTTGGACTTGTGAAAGAGGCTCGCCATGCCAATGCTCTTCCATAAATTGCTGACAAAGATGATAAATACACCGACCATCAGCGCAGGGATATGCTAATTTTGCTTTGGTGGCAATCCAATCCCAGTGCATGCCACGAAGGCCAATGAAAAAGTGACTGGCTGCCATGTGGTGACGTCGTAAGCGCGCAGCCACTTTTTCACTCATGTGAAGCAAGTACATTTTGATGAGCCGTTCATCCGTGGTGTTGGGGGGAATCACTTTCCCATGCCCGATGGATTTTGGATCGGCTACATGCATCCGTAAAGGCTCAGGGTCTGCTCCCTGGCACATGTACCAGATACGCCGTCCGAGATTTCCAAAACGTTTGGACAAAATACTGATGGGAATTTTATCCATGTCACCGCACGTAATAACACCGTAAGAAGCCAAAAAACGACCGATGCCTTTTGCGATGCCGCATAATTCTGTTACGGGCACATTCTGCAATCTTGCTTTGGCTTCCCAAGGATAAATCACTTGAAAGCCGTTGGGTTTTTGCAACTTTGCCGCATATTTAGCAGTGGTTTTATCGCCGCTGAGCCCCACCGAACAAGGTAATCCCGACACTTCTAATACCAGCTGTTTAGCGCGTTGCGCCATGGTAATTGGTGACCCCGATAAACGTTGGCAACGAGAAACATCTAAAAAGGCTTCATC
>CAYUMZ010000019.1:0-7947 GCA_964446105.1 uncultured Gammaproteobacteria bacterium
ACTATGCAAACCCCGAGTCTTAAGCAGTAACGGTTCAAGAATAACTGCCCGCTTATCGTGTACCAGAGAGGCAATTTAATTCTAGTCTAAGATATAAAAAATTTCCAGTGCGTACTTTTACGGATTACGCTGTTTCTTCTGCTAGGGCCTTTTCAATTTTGCTGTGCAGATTTTGAATTCTATTACTGATGGTTTCCATGAAACTGTGACTTTGTTTTTTTTCTGATTTTAAATCATACACAACATTTAATGCAGCAATCGCGGCAATTCGATCAAGACTTTGAACTTTTCCAGTGTTGGCTACTTCGCGCATTTGTGCATCGAGATAGACAGCAGCATTTTGCAAATCAACAACTTTATCAGGTGGACATTTCACTTGAAAATCACGCCCTAATAATTTTACCGTCACTGAATTACCAGCATTGATGGTGTTATTTGTTTCATTCATGTATGTCACTCCTAAGTTGAGAAAGAACACGTTTAATTTTGCTAGCTGCCATTAAATTTTTGTCTTGTAATTGTGCGCGTTCTTGTGTGATTCGAAATAACTTTTGGCGCAAACTTTGATTTTCCGATTTCAAATGGCGCCTGTCACGAATTAGCGCCTCAATGCGTTGATCTAAATTAGCCAGCTCCACATCATTCATCCTAAATGACCTCTCAGTTCAAGTAATCCTACCAGTTAAGTTTAACCTTGTTTTGTACCCTGTTTTGCATCATGCCTAACAGAAAAAAAGAATCAAGTACTTTCTGCCTAAATTTATCAAGGGTTTATCTTAGTGGTCCTCATTCAAAGCGTCAAGTTGAACACTGGAAAGGGGGGGTGAACAATTTACTGCCAGGTTTCGTCTGGGGTGATATAATGACAAGAGTTCATGATAGGAAGTGGGTTGAAACTATGATAGATCGATCAGTCTTTGCTCAGAGAAGACAGCAATTGCTTGAGCAGTGTCTGCCAGGAAGCCTGGTTATTTTGGCAAGCGCCAGTGAGCAAGTTCGTAATAACGATGTGATGTTTCCTTTCAGGCAAAACAGCGATTTTTATTATCTTACAGGCTTTCCTGAAAATGAAGCCGTCGTTATTTTACGGCGCGGTGTAAGCAAAAATGAAATGTTTTTATTTTGCAAAATACCTGATCCTGCCCGGGAACGCTGGACGGGACCCATCATAGGACCTACACGAGCCTGTCAGGAATATGGGGCTACCGATGCGTATTCAATAGCGACCCTGAATGAAAAAATGCCTGAGTTAATGGCGAATCATCATCAGGTTTATGGAATGCTCGATCCATCAAATGCCCTTTCTACTCAGATTTTACAATGCTTAGAGAATTTGAGAGCTAAGGTTCGAAGCGGTGTAGAAGCGCCAGAACGTTTGATCGATCTAAGGCCGCTTTTGCATGAGATGCGATTACGTAAGTCGGCGCACGAAATCGAATTAATGCGAAAAGCAGCTGAAATTACGACTTATGGCCATGTTCGTGTGATGCAGTTTTTGCGACCCAACCAATATGAATATGAGATCGAAGCCGAATTTGTGTCTGAATGTATTCGTCATGGTGCACGTGAACAGGCCTATCCGCCCATTGTGGGAGGTGGTGCGAATACGTGTATTTTGCATTACGGTGATAATAATGCGCCACTGCAGGATGGTGATCTGGTATTAATTGATGCAGGTTGTGAATGGCAACATTACGCAAGTGATGTGACTAGAACATTGCCTGTTAATGGACGTTTTTCTCGCGAACAAAAAGCCATTTATGAACTCGTTTTAGAGGCTCAAACAGCGGTTATTGCAAAGGTTGCTCCTGGTATACGTTGGGATTATCTTCAAGAAACAGCAATTAAAATTATTACCCAAGGACTGGTTCGATTAGGGATTTTGTCAGGTAAAGTTGATCGGCTCATTCAAGAAAAAGCGTATTTACCGTTTTATATGCACAATATCGGACACTGGATTGGCTTAGATGTTCATGATGTAGGGGCTTACAAAATAAATGGTGAATGGCGCACGTTGGAGTCGGGCATTGTGCTTACCGTTGAGCCGGGTATCTACATCAGTGCTGGCGAGAAAGGGGTAGATCCTAAATGGTGGAACATCGGCGTGCGAATTGAAGATGATGTGTTAGTGACACCAACAGGCTATGAAGTGTTAACAGCGAATATTCCAAAAACAGTAGAAGAAGTTGAAGCCATACTTTCTCGACAAACCGCAGGGGCTCGTTAAGGTGATCGATGAAAAAGAGTTTAAAAATTTTGATGTAATTATTATTGGCGGTGGATTGGTTGGGGCAACATTAGCACTCGCGTTAACGTCTTATCGTGTTGCATTATTGGAATCCCAGCCGCGTCCGATTTCTGAGGAAAAAATTCCGGGTGGTGAACGAGCCATTGTTTTATCCTCATCCAGTAAAAATATTCTATTGGCACTTTCAATATGGTCATCATTAATTCCCTATGCTGAATCTGTACACGAAGTTCATGTGACTGATAAAGGACGGTTTGGTCAAGTTAAAATGACTGCAAAAGAAGAAGATTTGCCAGCGTTGGGATATGTCATTCAAGCAAAAAATTTACAAACGCAATTATACCAGATACTTAATAAACATCAAAACATCACGGTATTTTACGAATCTCAATGTGAAGAGTTGCATGATGATGGACATCAAGCGAACGTATTATTTCGATCACCTGAGGGAATTAATAAGATTTCTGCAAAATTAATTGTTGCGGCTGATGGGCATCATTCTACTGTTCGGCAACTATTAGGAATTGGAGTTGATTCTGTTGACTATGAACAAAGTGCTGTAGTGAGCAATATTGATTTGGCTCGAGAGCATCAACATATTGCTTATGAAAGATTTACCACAACGGGACCCATTGCGTTATTGCCATTGAGTGAAAAAAAAGCAACCCTTGTATGGACAGTTCCTCATTCTAAAGTGCAAGAAATAAAAGCATTAAGCGATGAAGAATTTGCTGAAAAAGTTCAAGAAATTTTTGGGTATCGATTGGGGCGATTTCTAGCAACAACACCACCTGTATTTTTTCCTATTATGATGCATCGTGCTGAAGAGCTTGTGAGGAAACGTGTGGTATTAATAGGAAATGCAGCTAATGCGATTCATCCTATTGCAGGGCAAGGATTAAACTTAGGTTTACGAGATGTTTCGGCGCTTGTTGAATTGCTCGATCAAAAAGGATTTGATCAAATTGAAAAAACTTTATGTGAATATGTGGATCGACGTCGGGCCGATCATTTGCAAATAATCAATATTACGCACAGTTTGGTTGGATTTTTTACTAACGCGTTGTTTCCTTTGACTGTTGCGCGTAATTTAGGTATGACATTAATGGATTGTGTTCCTTTTGTGAAACGTTGGTTAGCCAAACGTTCTTTGGGTCAAGTTGGTCATATTAGTCCTTTATCCTGCGGGGTATCGATGCATGTCGATAAATAATGCTATGCAGAAATTTGATGTCATTATTATTGGTGCAGGAGTTCCAGGATTAATTGCTGCAATCGAAATGGCTAGTGCTGGATTGCAAATTGCTATAGTCGAATCTCGCGAATTTCGTGAAACACCTTCAGGAAAACATGTTCGAGTTAGTGCTATTAATCTTGTTTCAGAGCGAATTTTACGAAAATTGCAGTGCTGGGAGAATTTGCCTTCAGAAAAGGTCAGTCAATTTTGTGAAATTAAAGTTTGTGATGCAGAAGGCATGGGGCAAGTGCTGTTTAGTTATCGCGATGTGGGTCGAGAATATTTAGGCAATATCGTTGCGAATGAAGCATTAATTCAAGTATTGTTACATCGTGCGCAATGTCTTCCTAATTGTGTTTTCTTTTGTCCCTCTATAATTAGTGTTATGACCATCGAGGATGAAGTAGTAAAATTAAAATTAGCTGATGAGCGAAAGTGTGAAGCGAAACTATTGGTTGGTGCTGATGGGGCTGAGTCTTGGGTAAGGAAATCACTCAATATCCCTATTAATGAAATGCCGTATAATCATACGGCTATAGTGACAACAGTTAAAACAGAATATTCTCATCATTCAATAGCGCGACAACGATTTTTGAAGAACGGCCCGATTGCATTTTTACCCTTAGAAAATAAGCATTATTGTTCGATTGTTTGGTCTACGACCCCTGAAGAAGCAGAAGAATTAATGCGGCTAGAATTTAAGGATTTTGGCGAAGAGATGGCAAATGCTATTGATAATGAGCTCGGAAAAATATCAATTGTCGATAAACCACTTGCGTTCCCCTTAACGATGCGACACGTGACGCATTATGTTCATCCTCGTATTGCATTAATTGGTGATGCTGCTCACACCATTCATCCGTTAGCGGGCCAAGGATTAAATTTAGGAATTCTAGATGCTGCCTGTTTAAGTGAAGTCGTTGTTGCTAACTATAAAGCAAAACGTGATATTGGACTTGTGCAAAATTTACGACGTTACGAACGATGGCGTCGAAGTGATAACCAAATGATGATTGATGCAATGCTGCTTTTCAAAGAAGGTTTTGCGGTGCAGCACGGATTTTTGAAACAATTACGAGATATCACATTAAAATTAACTAATCACTATCGGTGGATTCGTAGGGTTTTTATGCATCATGCCATGGGATTTCGTGGCGAATTACCCGAAATTGTAAAACTATAGATTTACTGTTTCACGATACTCAGGTATTTTTGTTTTCCAGCCCAAATTATCAGTAATATGTTTTTGCATGGCCAAAGCGGCATTATGTTCGCCATGCGTAATAAATACTTCTTTAGGTGCCTTTTTAAATTTTTTCAACCAACCTAAAATTTCAGCATAATCAGCGTGTGCTGAGGTATTGCTCAGTTCGCAAACCTCGGCATTAATTGGTACAGTTTCACCTAGCAATTTTATAGTTTTTTCTCCTGAAGCAATTCGAGCACCACGAGTACCTTCAGCTTGATAACCCGTGAGAAGAATGCAATTATTTTCATCGGGCGCAAATTTTTTGATGTGATGCAGCACACGTCCGCCCGTGATCATTCCGCTTGCAGATATGATAATTTTTGGCCCTTTTTGTTCATCAAGTTTTTTTGATTCATCCGGGGTGTTGATATAAGTAGCGCCTTCACACACTTCTTTGGCAACATTAAAAGAAAGATGGTGTTCGCTCGGGTAATTCCAAAATAATTCTGTAGCTCCAATAGCCATAGGGCTATCGAGATAAACAGGTAAATCTGGGATTCGTCGTTGGCGTTTTAATTGATATAGATAATAAAGGATATTTTGTGCTCTACCGACTGCAAAGGCAGGTATCACAAGCACCCCACCACGATCATTTACACGATTAACAATTTCACCGAGTTGATCAACAGGATTTTTTGTGTCATGTAAGCGATCTCCGTATGTTGATTCTAAAACAAGATAATCTACCGTGTCGATTTGATTGGGAGCTTTCATAATGGGATCATTCATTCGCCCAATATCGCCTGAAAATAATACACTAATCTGTTCAGAAAAAATTCTGATCATTGATGCGCCAATAATGTGGCCCGCGTGTTGTAAACGGAAACTAAAAAAATCCGTCAAACTGAAATCATGGCCAAAAGGGACTCTAATAAAATGTTTTAAGGCGGCTTCAGCATTTTCAACAGTATACAAGGGTAGGGCGGGGTGATGTTTTGAATAACCATATTTATTCGCACGCATTGCTTCTTCTTCCTGAATATGTGCGCTATCTGGCAACAAAATTTTACATAAATCTGCAGTGCCAGGACTACAGTAAATTTTTCCGTTGAAACCATTTCTGACTAAAAGTGGAATATAGCCTGAATGGTCAATATGCGCGTGAGTTAGCAAAACGGCATTGATTTCATGCGGATTAAAAGGCAAAGCGCTCCAGTTTCGTAATCGCAGCTCTTTCAGACCCTGAAACAACCCGCAATCCACCAGAAACTGATGTCCCTCGCTCTTAATTAAGTACTTAGAACCCGTTACCGTTCCGGCCGCTCCACAAAATGTAAGTTCCATACATGCTCCAATTGATTCCATTTCAACGTATAGTATAGCCTGATTTTTGTGTGGTATTAACATTTGTGGTAAAGTTTGCAGCAATGAATCACCATATGAGGGGCTGTATGCGCAAGTGGTTACTAAGCGTCGTTTTGATGACTTTAGGGTCGGTTGCTTTTGCTGATAATCAAAAGACTGCTGGTGTTAGTGCTTTGCCGAGTGAAACGCCAGCGAATTTTGTGCCTGTAAAAGATAGTTTTGATTATGTGCGACGAGAGGTAATGATTCCGATGCGAGATGGCGTAAAATTGCTGACGGTAATCATTATTCCAAAGGGAATAAAAAATGCTCCCATTTTATTAACGCGTACACCCTATAATGCAAAAGTATTGAGCACACATTCCGAAAGCACACATCTGGGACCTACATTATATGGATATGATAATGCTGAAGATATTATTCAAGAAGGTGGGTATATAAGAGTACTACAAGATATTCGTGGAAAGTATAATTCTGAAGGTGATTATGTTTTAGGTAGACCTATCGTGGGGCCCTTAAATAAAACAACTGTTGACCACGCAACAGATACTTACGATACGATTGATTGGTTGGTAAAAAATATTCCTGAAAGTAATGGCAAGGTCGGTATTCTCGGAATTTCATATGATGGATTGTTGTCGTTGATGGCATTGGTGAATCCGCATCCGGCGTTAAAAGTCGCTGTACCGATGAATCCGTTAGTGGATGGCTGGATAGGTGATGATTGGTTTCATAATGGCGCATTTCGACAACAGATGATGCCCTATATTTATGAGCAAGTGGGCACGCGAAAAAATGAAGAATTGTGGTGGACAAATCATTTTGATGATTACGATGTGTATTTACGAGCAGGATCTGCAGGTGAATTAGGTCGTCAACACGGACTGGAGCAGATTGGATTTTGGAATAAAATTCTTGCACATCCCGCGTATGATTCTTTTTGGCAGCAGCAAGCATTAGATAAAATTTTAGCAGCTCAGGCTATTAAAATTCCGGTAATGTTGGTGCACAGTTTATGGGATCAGGAAGATATTTATGGGGATATTGCTGTTTATAATGCATTAAAACAAAAAGCGGACAGTAAGGATAAATTATTTTTAGTGATGGGCCCGTGGTATCATGGACAGGAAATTAGAGATGGAAGCTCAATAGGAAAAGTAAAATTTAATAGCGACACGGCATTGTATTTTAGAAAACAGATTTTGCATCCATTTTTAGACCAATATTTAAAAGATAATGCGCCTAAGTCAAATGTCTCTTCAATTTCTGCTTTTGAAACGGGTACCAATACTTGGCAACATTTATCTGAATTACCTGCTACAAAAAGCACACCGCTTTATTTATCAGCTGGAATGGTAGCCAATTTCGTACCGCCAAAACCGAAAACTGCTCCTTACGACGAATATATTTCTGATCCAGCAAAACCCGTGCCATTTCGTGCACGACCGGTTCGCCCGGTAGGTCACGATATTTATAGAGGTTTGACATGGCCTGAATGGTTGCTCGATGATCAACGAGAAGCTTCGGGCAGAACGGATGTTCTGACCTATGTTTCTCCTGTTTTAACTTCGCCTGTAAAAATATCAGGTCAACCAATGGCTAATTTAATTGCATCGACGAGTGGTACCGATACTGATTGGGTGGTCAAAGTAATTGATGTTTATCCTGATGAAGTAGGGGCGCATCCTGAAATGGGAGGGTATCAATTGATGATTTCGGGTGATATTTTTAGAGGTCGCTATCGTGAAAGTTTAGAAAAACCAAAAGCCATTGCAGCAAATAAACCTCTTTTATATCGTTTTGCACTGCCCACAGCAAATCACGTATTTTTGCCTGGTCATCGAATTATGGTACAAATTCAATCCAGTTGGTTTCCGCTTTATGATCGCAATCCCCAAACTTTTGTTC
>CAYUMZ010000019.1:8047-13726 GCA_964446105.1 uncultured Gammaproteobacteria bacterium
CAAATTCAATCCAGTTGGTTTCCGCTTTATGATCGCAATCCCCAAACTTTTGTTCCTTCCATTTTTTGGGCGAAACCCGGTGATTATAAAAAAGCTGTGCAGCGAGTTTATCACGCGCCTAATCAAGCATCGTTTATAGAATTGCCTTTGGTTTTAACGCCGCGCGTTTAGCCCTGAAAAATTTGGCTTCATTGTTACAAGAAGGTTTCTACAACAAATTGCCAAAATGCGTCAAATAAGTGTGATTGTAAAACATGGGGTTCCGTCGTGGGGAACCAGGGCCCGTGGTTAATTTCGAGTAGCCAAATTTTTAAGGTGTCGTCAACGAGAAAATCGAAACCTAAAATGTCGAAAGCTTTGATAGGAGAAGGGGCAAAATACTGTGGCGATGTTTTTGCGAAAGCTTGAATTGTTTCATCTACAATGGATGTAATTTGGGGCATTAATAAATGAAACGCTTCGACTTTGCTCGTGGGCATTTGAATGACATTGGGCAAGGGTTCTGTTAAATGTTCGTTGGTGAGATGAGCGCTTAAATTCATGATATCCTTTTTTCCAGGATATTTTTGTAATCCGATATTATAGTATCCATGCTGATAAATCTTATAATCGAAATAATTCGATAGGATCACATAAAGTCGCAATGTGTACTTGTGCCCATCGAGTAAATGAGGATTATCAATATAACGTTGAATAACAAATTCGCCTCCTAAACGCTGCATTGTTTGATAATGCGTGAAAATGTCGTCAATATGAGCGAATAATTTTATACCTTCTCCATTGTTTAGAGTGGAAGGTTTATAAATCCACAGCCAGTTACTGTCGGAATAGTCTTGCTGCAATAAAGAGAGTACTTGCGGGAAATTAGTATCATTAATAGTCAATGTTGGTGGCATGAACGAACAATTATCACTATGCAGCAATTGAGCGAGCAAATGTTTATATTCTAAGACCTGTAATGCAGTATCATTGACACCAATATTGGCATCAGTAAAATCCGCCTTAGAGGCATCATCGACTTCAGTATAACCATCTAACAGAAGCTGACGCCTTATATTAAAACGTGTTGGATCATGTTTTGAAAAATGAAATGTTTTCATGTCTCTGTAATGCCTGGATTTTGCATCTTTTCCATCCTGGAGCTAAGCAAGAAAGCAAGATTAAGTATATCTTATTTTTATCTAATTGATAAATTAGAGACGCTACATGGCCCATTATGTAGGAAATAGGTTGACAGGTTCGTGATATAGTGTTATAGTTAGCTATAACACTATAGCTGGAGCTTGAGATGATAACATTAGAGAACATTGATTTTGGCTATTCTAGAGGCGTGCCGCTTTTTACAAAGCTATCTTTGGGGGTATCAGACGGGGGCATTTACGGCCTATTGGGTAAGAATGGCGCGGGTAAAACCAGCTTATTGAAGATCATATCCGGTTTGGTATTTGCGCAGACGGGGGTTTGTCGGGTATTTGATCAAAATCCTAAAGATCGATCGCCAAATTTTTTGTCTGAACTGTATCTACTTCCAGAAGATTTGTACGTTCCACCTATGTCGGCGGAAGACTATTGCAAGTGTTATGCTCCTTTTTATCCTAAATTCGATTCAAAAATTTTCACCGGTATTATCAAGGAATTTGAAATTTCGAATAATAGGTTATTGACAGAATTGTCACATGGCCAAAAGAAGAAATTCTTGATTGCTTTCGGAATCGCAACGCAAGCGCGACTGTTTATATTAGATGAACCCACTAATGGTCTGGATATTCCGTCCAAAACACTTTTTCGACAATTGTTAGTGACATACTTTAATGAAAATAGAACGTTCATTATTTCTACCCATCAGGTTCATGATATTCAAAATTTGATTGATCATGTTATTTTATTAGATGGTGGAAAAATAATATTCAATCATCAAACAGTTGAGATCTCGAAATGTTTCACATTTTCAAGGCAAGTCAAAGAGCCCCAGTTGGATGAATGTTTGTATTACGAGAAACAACTCGGTGGATACAGTGTCATTCATGAAAACCGAGGTGGGGAGGAAACAGAAATTGATCTCGAGATGCTTTTTAACGCAGTTCTTTCAAAAAACGCCGTTTTTGAAAATATATTAAATAAACAATGATTTCAGGAGGTTTTGTATGAGTCAGAGTAATTTTTTTGATATTAATAGATTCACGCGGTTAGTCATTAATGACGTGAAGATTAATTCGAGAGTTATGCTTATCTCAATCGCCGTGTCCATTGTGTTTTGGACTTTATATTCTTTTGGCAATGCAGGGTTACTTGATCCATCATTATATAGTACTGTCTTATTTATTGGCGGATTAATGATGACGAGTCGTTCATTTAAAGATTTACATGCGCCCGAAGTCGCTTATCATTACTTAACATTACCCTGCTCAAATTTTGAGCGCTTTTTTTCGAAATGGGTGGTAACATCGATAGGTTATGCAGTTGCTTTATTGATTCTTTTTTGTTTTTACAGCGTCTTGATAATGGCTGCACATTATACATTATTTTCTCATGCAACGCCGATTGTTAATCTATTTGATTCATTTTATTGGCACAGTATAAAAACCTATATGGTCCTGCATTCAATAGTTTTTTTAGGATCTATCGTGTTCAAACGATATTGTTTATTAAAAACGTCCTTGTTTATTGGTTGTTTATTTTTCGTGACTGGTTTATTTGCGGGCTCTATTAGCTTCCACCTATTTTCTTTATGGACACCTTTTGCGGTACAAATTACGAATTTTGATTCATTGGTTAAAATCGGATTCACTCTTTTCTGGCTTGCGATTGCCCCTTTTTGTTGGGTTGTAACTTATTATCGACTAAAGGAATATGAGCTTGGCTAATATGAATTACACAGATCTTAAACCCATTTATTTGCAAATTGTCGACACCATTTGTGAGCAAATTTTGAATGGCACTTTGCAGAGTGGAGAGCGTATTCCGTCGGTGAGAGAAATGGCTGTTACGATGGAGGTCAATCCAAATACGTTGATACGTTCCTATGGTTTTTTAGAGGAGCAGGGGATTATTACGATGTCTCGTGGTGTCGGATATTTTTTGTCTCAACATGCACGGAAAAAAGTAATTTCATTAAAAAAGCAGGCTTTTCTGCATCAAGAATTGCCTCATTTATTTAAGATGATGGATCTATTGGAAATGGGTGTCGATGAACTTGTTCAACTTTATCAGCAGAGGTTAGATTATGAAAAAGAGTAGTTGTATTTTTTGGTCGGGCATCGGTTTAATATTTATCGCTATTTTAACAGTATTCTTAGTATTTAGTTTTTATGGTCGAAATTATCATCCAGGAGTCGCGCTATTCAGTGGAGATAGTGGCTATCTCAATAAACATAAAATTGAAGGAAATGGTCAGCTCATCACGATTAATAAGGATCTTCCACAATTTAATAAGATTTCCGCGAGCGGTTCCTATGATATAACGGTGACACAAGATAAAGCACCACATCTAGAAATCAGTACAGATGAAAATATTATTAATAAAATTGAAGCGACCGTTATCGATGGTGAATTAAAAGTTAAAGTTGATCGGTCTATACGTTTATTACCATCAAAGTCAATCCAGATCAGAATTTCAGCTCCCGAATTGAAAGAAATTCAACTTGCTGGAGATACAAACTTCAGTGCATTACAACTCAACACCAATGAGATTATCTTAAATACGGCTGGGCATAATGATGTTGTGCTCAAAGGGAATATTAAACGTTTTGCTTTGGGGCTCAGTGGTGCAAGTAATGTCGATCTGTCGGGTGTTAATTGTGAAAGTATCCAGATTAACAGTGCAGGCGCAGGAGATATTCATCTTTCAGGAACTACAGATAGTTTAAATATCAATAATGGTGGTACGATTGATGTTAGGGCTAAAGAGCTAGATGCAAAAAATGTTTCTGTCAACGGAGCTGGTTCAACGAATATTCATGTGCACGTTATTAATCGAATGATGCTGGATGTATATGGAAAATCAGTAATTCATTATTCAGGGAATCCTGAAATTATTAAACATTTTGCTGGCTCGATGAAACTAATCAAAGAGTAATTCCTGATCCAGGAATTACTCTTCAATTAGAAAAGTAGTTCTTCAAGGCCATAGACGAGAGTGCTAAGTAACTGAACTTTCTCGCATGCTAGAAGGACGCCGGGCATAAAAGCATTGCGATCGATGGTATTGTGTTTAAGGTGTAGGGTTTCGCCTGGGCTTCCAAAAATGATTTCTTCTTGAGCAAGAAATCCTGGAAGCCTAACTGAATGAATAGGGATGCCATCTTTATCAGCGCCGCGTGCGCCAGATATTAATTCATGCGATTTAATTTTTTTTGTTTTTGCACGAACCTGATTGAGAAGTTCTGCGGTTTTTATGGCTGTTCCAGAGGGGGCATCGGCTTTATTTTCGTGATGTGATTCGATAATTTCAACGTAAGGTAAATAACTAGCAACTTCTTTTGCAATTCGCATCAATAGAAGTGCGCTAATTGAAAAATTGGGTGCAATGATTGCGCCCAATTTTTTCCTTGAACAGGCTTTTTTAAGTGTTGAAATTTGCTGGGGTGTAAACCCTGTTGTTCCAATAATGGCATGGGTACCGCTTTCAATAATGATTTTGGCATTTTCGAAAGCACAGGCCGCTGTTGTAAAATCAATGACAATATCTGGCTGTGAATTTTTAATAGCTTCACGCAATTCTGTGTGACGTCCAAATTCTCCAACGAGTTTAAATTTTGGATTTTCACTAATGGTTTGCACTGTGATTTTGCCCATTTTTCCCTGAGCACCATTAACAGCAATACGTGAAGTCATAATCTCACCTTATTTGCTTGTCAGATTTTTAGCTACAAAATCCCAATTGACAATTTCCCAGAAATTTCCCACGTATTTTGCACGGTCGTTGCGAGTGTCGATATAATACGCGTGTTCCCAAACGTCGCATGTGAGCAATGCAATTTTGCCATCTGTCATTGGAGTGCCTGCATTTGCTGTGCTGACAATTTCTAATTTTCCTTGAGAGTCTTTTGTAAGCCACGCCCATCCAGACGCAAAATGTGTTGTTGCTGCTTTTGAAAACGCTTCTTTAAAAGCGGAAAATGAACCGAACGTTTTATTAATGGCTTCTAATAATTCACCCGCCGGTTCTCCGCCACCATTAGGAGAAAGGCAATTCCAATAGAAGGTGTGATTCCAAACTTGGGCAGCATTATTGAATATTCCACCGGAAGAGGTCGTAATAATATCTTCGAGCGTTTTTTTTGTGAGGTCGGTGCCTTCAATGAGTTTGTTTAAATTATTCACATACGCTAAATGATGTTTTCCGTAATGATAATCCAGAGTTTCTTCTGAAATGTGGGGAGCTAGCGCTTTGCGGTCGTAAGGTAATTCTGGGAGTGAAAATGTCATAGAAATTTCCTTATATGGATGGTTTGTTAGAAACGGTCTGACGATGAGTGTAGGGTCTTGATATGAAAAGTCAAGGGAGCGAAATTTCTACTTAGTAAGGGCATTTCGGCTCAATTTAATGTTGATTTACAGGCGCATTCCTGGTATCCTAATTGAGAATGATAATCAATATCATTTGGAGAGATAAGCTTTATTCTAATAAAGGGTTTGTATAGACTACCCCTTGGACTGACATTAAACGGGAGAGAAATG
>CAYUMZ010000020.1:0-13254 GCA_964446105.1 uncultured Gammaproteobacteria bacterium
CTTATCGAACTTTAAATGTAAAGTTAATGTTGGGTAAAAAACGTTACTAAGTATAGACTCACTAGAAATTTCAAAGTCAATCCTTTCAAAATCAAGGACGTTTAACATTCTCACCCATTACTATTACCCTTTGCCTACATATTCTTGAACTCAGGGTATGTCCATGTGATTCACTTATAAAATCCAGCATTAGTATTTGTCATGGGTATGGCTGTATTAGTATCAGCTATTGCTAACGATATTAGTTTTTTGTGACTGAATAAACACAATTGATGTAGGGCTTCAGTATTACTCGTTATTTTCTTCGCCTCTTCCATAATTTTAGGGTCATGCTCTTCCGCAAGATAGGCATAAACCACTTCAGTAGAAAACCCAAGCTGTAGCATCAAAGTGACAAGTTGACGATTACCATTGTTGCTTATGGCTAACAATAAGGGATTTTGATCGATGTAATCATTGACACCATTATCGATGATGTCCTGCGGATTATTACGATAAAGCTCAAAGAGGCTAATTAATATATTGTGATGTTTTGATTTCAATAGAGCCAGTATGGTGTGTGTTGGTGATAAGTTATCGCCCTCTCCTATTATTTGACGATAAAAAAGATTAGCGCCATGTTTAATGAAAGTCGAAACGACCTGCATACCTTGGTACAGATAGGCAGTATCAAAAGCGGGCAGAGAATCTGTTAAGATTTTGAACACAATTTTGCTGAGTTGTGGAACGAGATAATTTACGTATAAGTCACTACCAGGATTTACACAATCGAATAATAAAGAGAGCGCTCTGAAACTAGAACGACTGCTTTGGTGTGTACAAAGCTCACTAGCATTTTTATAAAATCCCGTAAGAATCGATGATAAATGATGCTCCGCCAATATCTTTAATTGATCATCCAATAAATCTTGAATCAGAAGACTAAATTCTTCAAATGTGATTTGTTCTTCTAAAATATTCGAAATGAGCTTACAATTATCTGAGCTAATTGCCAGCCTAGAAAGCATTACAACAATATACTGTTTCACCAACATAGATGGTTTAATTATCATAGAGGCAGTTTGTCGATAACACCGACATAACGCGTTTAGATAAGCGTCTTGTCGACTCGCAATAAATTCCAACAATGACTTTTCAGGTGATGCTGCTAAATTACCATATTGAATATGAAAGTCTTTTTCAGTCAAATTGTAGCCAGCCACACCTCGCTGAATAATTTCTTCCGCATTGATTAACAATATCATTCTTGAATAGTAATGGGGTTTTAGGGGTTCATATATTGCGAATAACGATACCGCCGCACTCAATCGTTCTAGATAGGCGTCATGTGATTCATTTTCTTTGATAGGAGCCATATAATAGGCAATAATGTGCCCACATACAGACCGTGCCAATTCATTTTCAATTATCATTAATTTCTGGATGCATGCCATAAGCTTGCCTATATCGCAATTATTTAATGAGAATTCAGCTAATAATATCGCTAAATCTTCAAAATCACTATCGCTATCAACTTCTAAAAGGTGAGCAGACTTGATTAAATGTAATGCGGCAATTGATACTTGTTTCTTTTGTTCGGTCGCTATCGATATTTTAGCATGGGATAACTGCATAAATTCCGTTAAAATATCTACAGACATTTGCGTATACAAAGCATGATCTTTCTTTATTATAGAAAATTTTTTCAGGGAATATCCAAAGGATTTCTGCTTTAATATTTTAATATAAGACATTTCTATTTGAGATACTTTTGTAAAATCACGTATTAAAAAGCTAGCTAACGCTCTACGATAATAATACTCATCATCTGTTTCATCACAAATCTTAAGCGCAGTTAGGTCATCTAAAAATCTATATTTTAGATGCGCAGGTGTTAATTGAAAGGCTGACTCTAAATACTTCAAATTTATCCAGAGCTTGGATTCCTCCAAGTTAACAGGAGGCAAAGCATTTTGCAAAACTCTTAGCTCTATTAATATCAAATCCTGCAATTCAATACTATTAGGCGATAAAAGTGTCTTTTGAATAGAATAGTATTTTTGAACAGCTTGAACGTAATTACTAATTGATTCCTCGAAATCTTTGAATTTATCTATATAAAATGAACGGATATTTAATATCAATTGATTAATAATATGATTAATAAGACCGCGGTTCTCACCTGAGAAAGGCAATAATTGAAATGCATTAAAGTGTGCGATGACGGGCTTATTCTTCATCCAAGCAAGTAATTTACACGTAACTAGGGGATGGAATATATTATCGATTGGAAAATATTGATTGGCAGTATTTCGATAAAAGTCATCAATTTTATTTATTATTTCACCCTGGTAGTGTGGGTTATTATTTAACCTATCAAAAAAACGAATAAGAAGAGATAAATGGTCCACAATCATATTTTCGGTCAATTTTCCTAGATGTCGTAAGTTGCCTCCTATTGCATCCATATATTCTAAAAATAAATTTGGTAACTTTTCTAGATCCGAAAACAAATTTTCATGACTGAAAATATTTCGCATTAATATAAGTTTTGCTGAATAACATTTCGAATTATTTATAGGATTAAGAGTGCTACGTGTGATTAGATTATTTATTTTTATTATAGAATCAAAGCAATCATTGATGTTGTTATATACCTTTGTGTAGAGCGGCAGTTCACTATTAATCTGTTGTTCTGCAGTTAAAATATTGATCTGTGAAATGTCATTAATACTGTCATCCTTATCTTTAAAAAATATTTTTGACAGACTCAACAACAGCAACTTTCGAACCTCATCGTGATTATATATATTTAACTCAACATACATCATAATTAAATTTTGAGTTACTACTTCTTTTGCAGTTTCAGCACTAATCGATCGCAAGTTATTGTTTGAAGGGATATTACCCACCAAAATTATTGGAATTTCTCCACTGCTGTTTTCTTTAATATCCCTGAGGTGTGCAGGTATGCTAGCTAATTGCGATTCATTAGCTAAATCCAGCATGTAGAATATTAAGGCCGCGCCGCGAAACATTCGGCAAGTAAATCGCCTATATCTTTCATTTCCCGCCAAATCTATGACCTGTAATTTGATATTAGAATTATTATAATCAAGTATAATATTTTTTGTGTCTGACATAAAGGTGGGGGAGTAGTAATTAGCAATAGGTTCTTGGAGCAACGCATGAGCAAAAGTTGTCTTACCAGATGGTGAATCACCAGTAATAACACATCTGATTAGACTACCATACAGACTCTCTCTCCGGTCGCCTGAAATAGATTTTAGATTCATAATTTCTTTCCTTAATTAGATAGGAAAAGCTTATCATTCGATGCGTAATTTAATTTACGGTAAAAATACAATATTTTTAAAAAAGTAAATTTAGTATTCTTAAACACGTAAATACATATTTTTTATTTATTAAAGAAGCCTGCTAAAAATAGCATTTGGAATGAATAACCATCAATTTTGAGCGCTATGAATGCCAATTTAAATATTCATGCTTAGGTTATAAAAACTACTGGTTCTCTCAAATGAATTTTAATGATTTTTTTGCACTGTCCACAATGGAGGAATTGAAATGAAAAAGCTATCTCAATTGAACTCGAAACCAAGGCTGGAATTACCTGATGCGAAAGTGTTTGATCCGGAAGAAAAGTTTTCAAGATATATTGACTTAGAGTTCACAAGTTCCACTTCAGATTGGAAAAGAAAAGAAGAAAAAATAAATCTTAAACTTGAGCTGCTCAAGAAAAAGCATCCTGTTATATTACTTCATGAGGGATTTATAAAATATCAAGACTATAGGAGATATGGCAATATACAGCATAGGGATGATGCCATTCGCTTATTGAACTCCGCAGCAGAGATAAAAAATCATCTTATCACAGCGCAGTTAATTTTATTAGATATATCTCAAGACTTTGTAGGGCAAAACGCACCGAACTCTGATAATTGGCGATCATGGCATGATAACACATTAAATCTACTCAAAAACCAGTTACATGGAGGTCTTCTGCATACAAGTAATGATAAGAGAGGAAGATTAATTTGTAATTCTGCGAATGACTGGTACGCAATGATACAAACTAATAATAATTGGTTTGATCGAACACACTTTGAATTTCTACTCGCAGATCGATATTATTTTGATCACAAAGATTACTTTAGCGCTTTCCGCATTTACACTAAATACGCAACCGGTCCTAATCAGAATCTCCACAGAATAATCATGAGCGGGATATGTCATTTGCTGGGTCGTGGCCCTAAACAAGATATTCCCAAAGCTATTGAGCTGTTTAATGCAGCTTACAATAAGGGGTATTATGGTATCATTGCGTGGCTAAACCAAGCCCATTATCTCTTAAACCCACCCAAATATTTTGATTATATGAAACGTATACATCCTAATACTCGAAAAAAAGCAGAAGGGAAATTAGTTACAGAAAACCTGATTCCACCCTTCACCTATTTATCTCAAGCACGCACACCAGAGGAGATCAAATTCACACAACTCTTTGATTCACTATCAAGAAACACTCTTTGGAAAAACACTAGAGATTTAGAAGCCCTGTTGAAGGGTGGTGTAGACCCCAACGTTACTATGTTAAACGGCTATAAACCCATATTATTTGCAGTAGCTATGGGCAGTGAACGCTACACAGAATTATTGCTTCAATATGGTGCTGACCCAAATATTTTTGGTATTATTCCAGAAAGTGATGACTTGACCCTTTACACCCCTCTACAATTGGCTATTGAAAGTAACAAGGAACTTTCTGACATATTACTCGCCTATGGAGCAGACGTTCATTACCTTCCTCCTAAAAACCCTTTGTACTACCCTAAAGATATGGCTTTATCAAAAGTACTCACTGAAGCTAAATTACCGACTTCAAAAATTTCAGGCTATAAAGCGCTTGAATTGCCTCGGCATAATCTGGGCCAACTTGGCCGAGTTATTGATTCGGGCCAACCCTCACTCCGCGATTATGCTGAATCAGACAAACAAACATTACAATTACATAAATCAACACTTTTATCAATTTTATGGGAGCCAAATGAAATTGATGACAATGTGGAAAAAACAATATCTGTAGTTTGTGGACACGTGGGCCGAATTACAAACGGCTCGAAAATTTTAGATGATATATTTAAAAAGGCTTTAAATTTGGAGAAATTTGAATTTTGTCGTATTCTGATTCGTTATGGATGCAAACCTATTCTCGAAGATGCTGACCTTGCTGATTACATTAACGGATACCGATTTGACAAAATTCGAGAGTATCGACGAAAAAACTTACAGGATGTTTGCATCTTCTCTATTTTTGAACGTCAAATAAACTTCGATTTTGGCGATGGCGGTTATTCTATGATAAAAGATAGCTTTATAAAATCACTAAAATCTCGTAATTATCATTTTTGCAGTGTTCTCGTTAGCGTCGGTTTTGATATACATTACTTGCTTGATGAACTAGACAAATACTTTCTAAATTGCATTGATGAAATTGATTATAAAGGCATTCGATTTCTCTTTAGTTTACAATATCGTGCGGATAGAATATTTTATCAAGCAATTAATTCATTGTATTTATTATGCAAAAGAAATGATGAGTATTTTGACGTAGCTATTTTTATTATTATGCACGCTGACGCACTACCCACATTACAAGCTAAAGATTTTTCTGACTTGGGAAACAATCTGATTGACATTCTTTGTGAAAAAAACCAATGGGACGATAACAGCATAAGACGCTTGAAATTTGCAGTGGATATAGGAGGTGAATTCGAACTATCAAACTATGATGGCTTCAATATTCTTCCGCTTCAAATTCAACGCATATTAACGCGAAAATTCAACAATTCTTTGGATTACTTAGCCGATGAGTTTTCTAAAAGAATTAGCGATCAACTAGAACCAGATATCTACAATAAACTTTGCAGTAAAAACAAATTAAGTAATTTAGAAAAAATCATCAGCCATGTATTACTCTCAAATAATTTAATACCTTTATTTATGTATGCTCAGATAAACACAAAAGTCAGGCATGAAAAAACTCTCTTTATTGAGAAGCTAAAAGATTATCTTAGCATCATCATCTCTAAAGTCACATACTTTGATCATGAGACGGGAGATTTAGCGAAAGAAAAGATTAAAAATAGTTTAAATGAGTTTATCTTGGATTATCGCGCTCAACTTCAAACGATAGTGGACGCTCTTAAACGAAAAGAATTGGCTCGCCAAGAACGCCATCAAGATCTAGCTAAAAAATTAGACCAGATATCATCTCGCATAGAAAAGCAAAATCAAATTCATCAAAACCACATAAATTTAACCAAAGATGAGGCAAGAAGACGTGCAGAATGTGATGGAGAACGCAATCAACTTCTAAAAGAACAAATTAAATTAACTAAGGAAGAGCAAAAAAATCGTATAGCACGCGATGAGGAAGAACATCAACGTCACCTAGAACAAATGAGATTAATGCAAGAACAGGAACAAAATCGTATAGCGCGTGAAGAAGAACGAAATAGGGCTGAACAGGAAAGATACGAACAAAGTGAAAGAAGAGCAAAACAGGAGGCAGCGAAACAAGAAGAACAGTTGAATGATATAAGACGTGGGGTGAATAATGTAAGGGGCTGGTAAGATATACAATACCTAGAGATAATTTTTCAAATATTTTTAATATTATTGGAGGTGTAGTCCACCTGCTTCTCATCACAAGATGTTTTTTTCTGCAATAAAAAAGGTATCGTTATATGTTCTTTTACTAAAATATTTAAATCCGCTACCTTTTTCTCCGGCGCTATCTTAAGCAGTGCCGCCATTAGCGAATCTTCCCAAGATAGATTTCCTGTTAACATACGTTGCAGCACAGAACAAATTATTTGAACAGTGCCTATATTAATATTCTTTCTATTTAACTGAGTGATAGTTATCTCAATATATTTTTTAAACTCCAGGGAAGGCATTGTAAGAGATGTAGTTAACATACGAGTGATTTCTTCCTCGGAAAAATGCTTTCTAAGAAGCTCGATTATATTTACTATATAAGCTTCATAATACTCATTGAGAGTATTTAAAAGAATATTGTCTAATGTTGATTCATTAGGATTTTGCATTTCAAAGCTCTAATCTAGATACTGAGTGAAGTTTAAACCCCAGCTCTTCAAAAGTATAGAGATCCTTTCTCAGCAGCATCTTCTTTATAAATAGGGATTGAGCGCGACTACTCAACATAATTTTCATTCACTTATCTGGGAAATCTTAACGATCCTCACAACTCATTCAAAACCTCCAAATCTCCAAGCCCATACCAAAAATTAGGTGTTTTTTACTCTATGGTACTTTTTTGAAGTTATAAATATCCTTTATACAGATTCTGAAAAGATTTCTGAGCTCTCTGAAACTCAACTATAAGGTGAAGTTATGCAATCTAAAAATCATTACGAGACACTCTGTCTTAAACCAACCCGCTCTGTTGACCACTTAAACTATTATGATTATAGTAAAGAGCAGGTAGAAAAAGCCGCAAAAAAAGCCCGTATAAAATGGCATCCGGACCATAACAAGTCTGCTGACGCAACTGCGAGACTCCAAGAGATCGGCGAAGCACTTAGTATTCTTGGGAATCCTCTGGCGAAAAGAGATTACGATGAACAGCTGCGTAATCCTCACGGCACCCCGTACAAAAGTAATATCTTACAAGATAGGAAATTCGAATATAATAAATTCGGAATACCTTTTAGTTTCTCATATCAATGTCCTGATGAAGTACAAAATACGTTTCCGTTTGAAGAGACCTTCAATAAGCTTTTTGTTGAAGTGATTCAATTAGGATATATTGAATATAAGATTTTATTACTGTTGAAATCGATTTCTAGCGAATCTAATCCTAAAATCATCTCGAATGATTTTTTCATTAAACGCTTTACTGAGGGTTTACAAAAAGAGTTTTCCAACGAGGTTTGTAATGATATTACTCCGATAACTTAAATTGACATCAATCAAGTTATAAATAAATTTTCCAAAAATAAATAAAAAGATATTTTAGAGAAAATTCGTTTTTCTTTATTCCAATTTAATACTAATATTCACGTCACACTTGACTGTAAAATTCTATGCAAAGATAAACTAGGCGATTATATTGGTAACGGTATTAGAAAACAGTTTAATACAGCCATGCCAAAACATCAGATTACTACGATTTATAAAGACTTAGTCGATCATATGGATACTAGAGAATATCATTATATCGAAAAAATCGTAAATTTTTATAAATAAGATTTCAAATATTGCACTAATCTATTCTAGAGATGAAATTGATCTTAATATTAAATCCTACGTAGAAAAATTTTATTTTGGCTCAGAGCTAATAAATAATAAACTAGAAAATGCCCTTTCCAGGACGGAAAATCCTGATACCGCTATTAAGATTATTAGACATTATGGCGGTCAAACTATACTTAACGGAATAATTAATGCTTTAAAATTATCGACTCAGCATCAGGAACTTTATCACTCTTTAAAATCCTATATGTGTTTTAAAGGCGCTCAGTTTGATATGAAAATATTACTCGATTCAAAACACAAAGAGCTATTCCCCTTGATTCAGGAAGGTATATATACTGAAAAAGAAATTCTCAAATTCAGTCAAAAATTTGGGAATCATGCAGAGAATCGTCCATTATTTCACCGTATCATGATTGAGATATTAAGTGAAAAAACCGAATGGCCTACCAAAGTTGCTAAATTAAAAGGGATAAAAACACAACTCATTAGTTCTTCATATCTTGAGTGGATCAAAACGAGTCTTTTTGATCAATTGGATGATTGCGACCGTTTATTCGATAGCAGTTTTTTAACTGACGTTACGGCACTTAAGCGTGATATAGTGGCTTTAATTGATAGTTATGTAAAAAATTCCGAACAACTCAAAGATTTAAAGGTACTTCATAACAAGATCAAGTCTACCCTCGTAGCTTTTTCAGAACAACCTACAGTAACACAATATGAATCCTTCTCCGATTACATCTGCGCAGTGATCGGATTTTTTCTCGCGGTGCCATTTGCCTTATTACCTCTTTTATCAAACACCTATTGCGCAACTTTTTTTCGCTCCAGCAAACAGAATAGCGCAGGTGGATTTATCAGCAAATTTGATCATTCGCCTGAACTAGAAAGATTTTGTTTATCATTGCAAGATTAATAGTGCCCGCTATATAGTTGGGCTTGATTATTGACAAAAATGGCAATACTAGATCTGTGCACCTAAGGAGAAGGTAATATCGAATGCGGCTCCCACCAGCCCATTATTGCCGCGATCATCAATAGTGCAAAAATCATGACTGAAAGCCCAATCCGCCAAGTCAGTGCCTTGACCATTTTCTCAGAATCACCCCTTCCGAGAAGATAAAAACTTGCGCTACCCAAGCAATAAAGGGCCATCAACATAAGTGCGAATATAATGATTTTCATCGTTTTAACTTCCTGCAAAGTCGGGTTTTCCTTCAATTTGCTAGCATAACATAAAGCAACAATTGAATTGAAGACATCGTAAAATTTCTCAGCAGCTCCCACACTATTGTGGATTATGGGATAATCAGTTGGGTTTGCGCAAAATCCAGGGAGAGTCGATCAATAAGCTTGATCCGCTGCAAAATCAGTATTATTGTTCATGAAAGATCATTTAAACAATTTTCAAGGTTATGATGAATATCACCATTCCTCAAAAACGAGTCCACTTCAAACCCGCCTTCTGGCCCACTCTAGGTACAATAGCGCTACTGCCCCTATTGATTTCGCTGGGCCTTTGGCAATGGCATCGTGCTGACTATAAACAACAACTTCTTGATCGTTATTCGCACCAGCAAGGGCAGCCACTTTTATCACTGGATGAAGCGCTCAAGGATCCTGAAGGTTTCCGTTATTTCCCCCTCGTCATCCGCGGTCGATACCTTCCGGACAAACAATTTCTACAAGACAATCAATTTTATCAACATCAAGTCGGATATTATGTGCTCACCCCTTTTATCACTGAATCACATCAGATCCTGCTGATTAATCGTGGCTGGATCAGCAAACAACTTCCCCATTCCCAGTTGCACATTTCGACTCAGCCCTTGACGATTCAGGGCCGCGTCAGCGCACCTCCGCTACGTTCCTTTCATCTAGGTGACAATTTCACGAACAAAAACGCCAACTGGCCAAAAGTGATGCAGGTTATCAAGATTGAAGAGTTATCACGTGAATTTGGACAATCTTTAGTGCCTATCATTCTCTTATTAAGTCCTGACCAAAGCCACGGATTCGTCCGAGATTGGCAACCACAGGGAATGCCGCCCGAAAAACACCGAGCTTACTCCTTACAGTGGTTTGCATTTGCAGCCCTTTTAGTGGTACTTTTTGTAGTATTGAATATAAGGAAGGGGAACCCGTATGACCGCCCAAAAACGAAATAAGTTTGTTATTGCCAGCTTAATTCTTACCTTCACAATCCCGCTGATTCTCGCAGGCCTCCTGTTTTGGTATGGCGCACCCCTCAGTGGCAAAACTACTAACTACGGACAATTGATTCAACCCACACTGCCCATCAAACAATTTTCACTGAAAGACTCATCACACCAAAACCTTGCCGATAAAGATTTCTTGGGTAAATGGACTTTACTGACCCTCAGCACAAATTCATGTAATAAAGCGTGTCAAACGAGTCTTTACAATATTCGACAAATTTGCAAAGCAACGGGTAAAGATCAAACTCGATTACGTCAAGTCTTGCTCACTATGAATTCCAATAAAATAAGTACTCATTTAGAATCTTTATTACAACATGATTTTCCTCTAACCCAACACTGGGTGATTGATAAATCAGAAGCTCAAATATTCGATTCAGAAGAAGGTACAATTTATTTTATTGATCCTCTTGGTAATATTATGATGCATTATAAACCTTCATCAAATCCTTCGTATATATTCAAGGATTTGACAAAATTATTGAAGGTTTCTCAAATTGGATAAATAGCGGTTCCCGCTATACATTATGCGACCACCCAGGGGTGGGGCTCTGGGGGATAAATAAGGGGGAGAAGCGCAGCTCTCCCCCTTATTTGGTGAATGTGAACTTTGTTCACATTCACCATTAATGAAATGGGAAGGAGTTTCTCGCGATAGCGGAAACTCCTGTTGGATAAATGTTTTAGAAGGTGTTGTCATGGTTAAATCTGAATCTACACAACGATTTTGGTTAATGGCGCTTATCGCGACAGTATTAGCCGTAACTGTTGTTATGTTAGGGGCTTACACACGATTGAAAGACGCCGGACTTGGATGTCCCGACTGGCCAGGTTGTTACGGACAATTAACCGTTCCTCAAACATCCGAAGCCGTTTCAAAAGCAGAACAAGCATTTCCTCAACTCAAAGTTGAGCCACAAAAAGCATGGCCTGAAATGATTCATCGTTATTTTGCGGGCACTTTAGGTTTATTGATATTCACTCTCGCAGTAAGCGCTCTCATTCGGAAAAGACACGATCGAAATGCGCCAATACTTGTCCCACTTTTCTTAGTCGGCATGGTGATTTTCCAAGCCATGCTCGGAATGTGGACTGTGACTTGGCAATTATTACCACAAGTCGTGATGGGACATTTATTAGGTGGCATGACCATTGCCGCCTTCTTGTGGTGGTTAACATTAAGTTTGAAAAACGGACGGCAACAAAAAACATCGCCCACCTGGTTAAAACCCGCTGTAATAACTGGGATTCTCATTGTTGGCACTCAAATTTTTCTCGGCGGATGGACCAGCGCTAACTACGCATCCATCATTTGCCCTGATTTTCCATTTTGCCAAGGTAGTTTTTTTCCAAAAATGGATTTCGCAACTGCATTTAATTTCACCAGCCCCATCGGTGCAAATTATCAAGGCGGAATTTTAGGCACTACTGCTCGTGTCACACTGCAAATGATGCATCGTTATGGTGCAATCATTACAGCAACCTACGTTGCTCTATTAGCCATTATTTTATTGCGATCACAAAAACGCTCGGAATTACGTACAGCCGGCTGGGGAATTTTAATTATTCTTACCGTGCAATTTTTATTAGGCGTAGCCAATATCGATACAAAATTATTATTACCTGTTGCTGTAGCACATAATGGAGTCGCCCTAATTTTACTATTGTCACTGGTGACACTTGCTCATTTACTTTTTCGAGGGCATCAACGTGACTCACTTCGTATCAATTAAATTATTTCGGAATTGCTCTTTCAGATATTTTGGTGGGCATTTTGATGTGACCTATTTTTATAGAGTAAACAACTTCGTATGACAACTATTGTATTTCTCAACACATTACAAGCCTATCTTGAACTCACCAAGCCTCGAGTAGTCTCTTTAATATTATTAACGGCTGTTGTCGGAATGTTACTCGCTGCCCCCTGGATACCTTGGCAACCCTTATTTTACGGCACACTCGGCATTGGATTAACAGCCAGTTCTGCAGCAGTCATCAATCAACTGATCGATCGACACATCGATGCAAAAATGGGACGCACTCAAAATCGCCCGCTGCCTAGCGGAAAAATCTCAACAACTCAAGCCATAATATTTGCAGCAATTCTAGGCGTATCCGGAATGTTGGTGCTTTTTATTTTCGTCAATGCGATTACAGCCTGGCTCACATTTGCTACATTAATCGGCTATGCCTTTATTTATACCGTATTTTTAAAACGCGCCACACCGCAAAATATTGTGATCGGTGGATTAGCGGGCGCAACGCCTCCGCTACTGGGATGGACTGCTGTCACAGGAAATTTAGATTATGCCAGCTTACTTCTCGTATTAATAATTTTTACCTGGACACCACCTCATTTTTGGGCGCTTGCCGTTGCTCGTTACGATGAATACAAAAAAGCTGAAATTCCCATGTTACCCGTCACTCACGGAATTCCTTTCACTTTACTATGTACCTTACTCTATACCTTATTAATGATTGCCTGTTCTTTATTACCTTACGCAATAGGTATGAGTGGCCTATTTTATCTCATGACAAGCCTAATATTGAACGCCGTTTTTCTGTATTGGGTCGTTATTTTATACCACACGCACGATCGAATTATTGCAATGAAAACCTTTTATTACTCAATATTCTATTTAATGTTATTATTTATTGTGCTATTAGTAGACCACTATTTATAGGAGAGTGATCATGACAACTCAAGCCATTCGAAACCGCAATGTAATTCTTGCAGCCATTGCTTTCGCACTCA
>CAYUMZ010000021.1:0-13101 GCA_964446105.1 uncultured Gammaproteobacteria bacterium
CATTTATTTTTTATACCGGGAAATGCTTCCTTTAATATATTTAGTGGAGAGAATCACGATTCTCTCCCACAAACCCCCTCATCGCGAAAGGAAAATTATCTAACACATTGATTGCAAATGATTTTCCTTAGCCGGGAATTACTGGACTTGATTTTTTACGCTTGGATGAAAAGGATCCATTAATGGATCCTTTTCTTATCGACTTTTATACACGCTCTCTATCTTTTTCACGATCGCGATCACGTTCACGAGCTTCTAAGCGTTCACGTGCTATTTTCGCTTGAATTTCCGCAATATAGTGATTTTTTAAATTCACATAATTTTGCGCGCTGTGCTTAATAAATTGACGATCTTCATCCGTGAGCGCTCGTGTTTGTTCTGCAGGTGATCCCATATATACATGACCACTTTTCAACACGGTATTCGATGTAACCAAACTGCCCGCGCCTACAATTACATCCGACTCAATTACAGCACCATCCATAATTATCGCACCAATACCAATTAAACAGCGATCTTTAATTGTACATCCATGAATAATTGCACCATGACCTATTGTAACTTCATTACCAATATTCACATTGTGGCTATTCGGCTGAAATGGGCTAGCATGAGTAATATGTAAAATTGCCCCATCTTGAATATTCGTACAATTTCCAATCCGAATGGAATGCAAATCCCCCCGTAACACAGCCATCGGCCATACAGAGCTGTCTTCCCCAATCTCGACATCCCCTATTAACAACGCACTATGATCAACATAAGCTCCCATCGCGACATAGGGTTGTTTCGAATCATAAATTCGCAAACTCATATACACTCCTTATTGAGTTAACAATTATTCTTCATCTAACGAAAAATGGTTCAACGTTACGCGGCACCACCATTCAAACTCACTATTCCGACGAGGAATATTACCGCGAACATTGTGATTTATACTTGGATTTTCAATGTATTACAACAAACAATTTCTCAATTCACTGGCTAGAAAGAAGAAAAAATAATCAGCACGCCGAAACGACATCGCGCAACCCTTTGTTTTATATGGAGTTTCACAATATTGGCAATGCGAATTTACAGCGCTATACTGTAATTTTAACGACATAGGATCATAGTCATGCTAGATAGCAATACAAATTTATCCGTAGATCGCTCTACACTCCCAGCATTTTCGACAATTAATGCCTCTGAAATTGTACCCACCGTTGAACGCATGATTACTGATAATAAAAAATCCATCACCTCAATACTTCAGAAATCAACAGAATATAACTGGGAAAATTTAATGTCGCCCATCGAAGAAATTGAAGACGAATTTCACCGATATTGGTCGCGAATTAATCATTGTCATCATGTTGTTGACACCCCTGAATTGCGAGAAAGTTATAATGCATGTTTACCATTAATTAGCGAGTACGGAACTTGGGTTTCACAGAATGAAACCTTGTATAATGCTGTTAACTCAATAGCAAAAAGCACACAATATCAAAACTTAAGTCTTGCGCAGAAAAAAACGATCGATAATTCACTTCGTGATTTTCGATTAGCAGGCGTGCATTTACCTGCAGATAAAAAAGCGAAATTTGCAGAATTAAATAAAGAATTAAGCCAGCTCACAAGCCAATTTGAACAAAATCTCCTGGATGCTACTCAAGCGTGGACTAAGCACATCACCGATGAAAAACAATTAGCAGGACTACCTGAAAGCGCAATGATGGCGACTAAAACCTTTGCAAAAGAACACGATCTCGATGGTTGGTTATTAAATTTACAGATGCCAACCTACATCGCCGTTATGACATACGCTGATTCTCGTGAATTACGAAAAGAAATGTACACTGCTTATACCACTCGCGCCTCTGACCAAGCAACATGGGGTAACGTACAACAATGGGATAATTCAACAGTAATGGAAAAAATTTTGCATATTCGTCACCAACAAGCTCAATTACTGGATTTCCCTAATTACCCTTCGTACTCATTAACACCTAAAATGGCAAAAGATCCTCAAACTGTTTTGAATTTCCTCAATGAACTTACTCAAGCCTCAGTAAATAAAGCGCGTAATGAATTTCAAGAATTATGTGAATTTGCGCGTCAAGAACACCAACTCGACGAATTAGCTGCTTGGGATGTCACTTATTATAGTGAAAAATTACAGCAACACCGTTACGAAATCTCACAAGAAGAATTACGCCCCTACTTTCCTGTAGAGAAAGTCTTAACAGGCCTTTTTACTGTTGTAAAAAAACTATACGGTATCATTATTAAACCTGTTGATAATGTGGACACGTGGCACCCTGATGTAAAATGCTTTGCAATTTATGATGAAAATGAATCCCTTCGTGCTTTTTTCTATCTTGATCTTTATGCTAGAAAAAATAAACGCGGTGGAGCATGGATGGATCAATGTCAAGGACGTCGCATCCAGAACAATGGAAAAATTCAATACCCTGTTGCATTTTTAACCTGTAATTTAAACGCTCCCGTAGGAGATAAACCTGCTCTATTTACACATGATGAAGTCATTACGGTCTTTCATGAATTTGGCCATGGCCTACATCATATGCTAACTCAAATTGATATACCTGAAGTATCAGGAATTAATGGTGTACCTTGGGATGCTGTTGAATTACCAAGTCAATTCATGGAAAATTGGTGCTGGGAAAAAGAAGGGCTAGATTTATTCGCTCAACATTATCAAACACGCGAACCATTACCCAACAATATTTATCAGAAATTGATCGCATCAAAAAACTTTTTATCCGCCATGCAGATGGTTCGGCAACTAGAATTTGCGCTATTTGATTTTCGTATTCATCTTGAATATGACAACAACGTAAAGAATCAAATTCAAGCTATTTTAGATGATGTTAGAGCAAAAGTATGTGTCGTTCCCATGCCTAAGTTTAATCGTTTTCAGCATGGATTTTCTCATATTTTTGCGGGTGGTTATGCAGCAGGATATTACAGCTATAAATGGGCTGAAGTACTCTCTGCAGACGCATTCAGTAAATTCGAAGAAGAGGGTATTTTTAACGCTGAAACAGGACGAAAATTCTTGCACACTATTTTAGAGCAAGGTGGGTCAAAAGATCCTATGGATTTATTTATCGAATTTCGTGGTCGAAAACCAAATATCCAGGCATTATTACGTCACAGTGGAATCATCAATTAATTCAGGAGTTAATATGGATCAGGACAGTCTCAAAAAACAATGCGCTGAAGCAGCCATTCAATATGTTCACGATGATACTATCATTGGTGTTGGAACAGGATCGACAGTCAAGTATTTTATTGATGCCCTCTCAAAAATAAAAGGACGCATAGCAGGTACTGTAGCCAGTTCAGTTGAAACCGAAAAACAACTCAAAAGTTACGGAATTCCGGTGCTCGATTTAAACGCAGCTGGCCGTATCAGTTTATATGTGGATGGTGCTGATGAAGCAAATCAATATGGCTATTTAGTTAAAGGACGAGGAGGTGCACTGACGCGTGAAAAAATTCTCGCGAACGTCAGCGAAAAATTTGTCTGCATAATAGATGAAAGCAAATTCGTCGATATATTAGGACGAAATTCACCTGTACCCATTGAAGTGATACCTATGGCTCGTAGCTTAGTCGGCCGTAAAATTATCGGACTCAATGGAAACCCTGTGTATCGCGAAAACTATCACACCGATAACGGCAATATCATTATCGATGCGTACAACCTTAATATCAGCAAACCTTTAGAGCTCGAAAATGCCCTCAATTGCATCCCCGGGGTGGTCGAAAACGGGCTATTTGCGCACCGTCCAGCCGATATCATCCTAATCGCTAAAGCTACAGGTATCGAGACCCTAAAACCTCAATAAACACACAAAACTCTCCTGTTTGCTATACTTAAGGTAAGGCGACCAATCGCCAGTTTAGGTCAAATTGGTAATAAGGAGAGCATCATGACTACAGCACAAGTTAGAAAATTCCTCGATGACAATCAGGTAAAATACGTTACTATTAAACATTCACCCGCCTACACTGCACAAGAAGTTGCCGCAAGTGCACATGTTCCTGGAAAAAACATGGCGAAAACAGTGATTGTAAAACTCAATGGCTCCATGGCAATGATAGTCGAGCCCGCAAATCATAAAATTAACTTTGATCATTTAAAAAAAAATGTTGGTGTGCAGGATGTCGCACTAGCCAGCGAAAGTGAATTTCAAAATCGGTTCCCAGAATGCGAGCTCGGAGCAATGCCTCCTTTTGGGAATTTATACGGAATGGATGTATTCATTGCTAAAAGTCTCACAACGGATAATGAAATATTATTCAATTCTGGTAGCCATTCGGAACTCATCAAAATGGCTTATAAAGATTTTGAGAATCTTGTGAAACCAAAAGTGATTTCAGATTAATTTTAAGGAGACTGTCATGTCTATACCATTAGAAATTACGATAAGAGATATTGAAAAAACCGAAGCGATTGAGAAACGAATTAACGACAAAGCGGAAAAAATGTCGCAGTATTATGACCGAATAGAAAGCGGTAAAATCGTAGTGGAATTATACCAAAACCATCAACACCAAGGAAAACTCTACAATGTAACTATAGAAATTATCGTTCCTGGAAAACAACTCGTTGTTAACAAACAACCCAACGAAGATCTCTATGTTGCAATTCGAGACTCATTTCAAGCAATGTACCGCATGATTGAAAGCTACGCTCAAAAAATGCGCGGTGACAAAAAATCCCACAGCGATTTAAAAAGCGGCTCAGTTGAAAGATTATTTACAGACTACGGATTTATTAAAACACCTGAAGGTCTTGAATATTACTTCCATGAATCCAATGTTCAACACGCCGCCTTCGACAAGCTCAAAATTGGCTCATTGGTTTCTTTCATCGAGGTGCAAGCAGGAGACACATTGCAAGCTGCTCATGTGAGTGGAAACGGTAAACTTGTTGAAGATTTTGAATAAATTCGGCTTTTGAAAGTAAACAATTTAAAGCAATCCTTCAAGCAAGGTCGGATCACGCATAAAACATAATCTTTCCTAATATCTCGTCCTGGCATCCCACCTAACCATTGAGATAAAAAAAATACTATCCGTATTTTTTCTGTATTCTTTTAAATACTCGTATAACTACTATAAGTGTTAATCTCATACTATTTATTATAGTTATTTTCATAGTTCCATGTTAATTTATTACTGTATTCAACGCTGGGGCAGCGATATGATAGAGAGACTCCCAAGAGATGTATTTTACCAGGTCATACTCGGCTTGGATATTCGTGAACTACATCGTTTAAAACGGGTCTCACAATTTTTTTTAAGAATGATCGATGATAAATTTTGGAAAATGTATTTGCCCAGAGTCGCTCAAAGCTTTATGGCTGAATACCCAGAACTCAGTCGTAAAAATGCACTTTTATTGGCGGCTGTATATTGTGGTCTAACGGAATATGCCATTAAATATATTCGTCGAAGAGCGGATATTCACGTCAAATTGTATTATAAGCAAAGTCAACGTAAAGATTATTTTATTCAGCCTATACACTACGCAGCTTTCTGTGGTAATCCTTCAACAGTACAAGCTTTAATTAAACGGCACGCTATATTCAAAGCTCCTAAAAAGGTCGAATTCTATACATCACCCTTGCATTATGCAGTGGCGCAGGGGAATGTAAGCTGTTGTAGGCTTTTGCTCGACAAAGGAGCCAATATAAACCAACTTTCAGATTGGCAACATTACGGATATGATAAAACACCAATCCATATTGCTGCGATCTTTAATCAAGTCGAGTGTTATGTACTGTTACGAGATCGTGGGGCAGATATTCACTACCGCTCTAGCCGTGAAAGTGAGCAAGCAATTCATTATGCAATACAAAATCAATCACTGGAAGTACTACAGATGTTGTTGAAGGATGGCGCTGATCCCAACACATATATTAATGAAGACCCTATCTCAGCTTTGGCCTTAGCCTGTGACACAAAAAATCCTCAAATCGTTCTTGCGTTATTACGTCACGGGGCAAATACACGTCGTGATATGAGTCTGTTTTTTCATCGATCTCCACTTCATTATACGCTGTGCCGCAAGCAATATCATTTAGCAAGGGTGATATTAGATTTTGACCGAACTCTGGTAGACTTCCAGCTTCCTATGTGGAATGGTGATTTGCAGCAACACGACTGGGACGACTCCGCACTGCATTTAGTTGCCGAACGCGGTGATTTAGAAGGCCTCCAATTACTTATGACCTATGGTGCTGATCCGCATTTATTAACTAGCGGCGACACTGCCTTTACCATCGCACAAATAAACGGCCATACTGAATGTGCTGATATACTTGCTGAATATGCAATTGAATACAACTTTAATAAATATTCCTTTACATTTGGCTAATAACTGTACCTATACTCCAAACAAATTTATTCTATTTTAGATTTTAGGTGTTTTATCTAAAGAATCTAACAGTGAATAGTACGGCTCTTTATTTTCGTGTTCCATTGACTCCTCTATCTCAATAAAATTCTGCATAAAGTGATCAATGTCTGGCCATAACTCCGTTCGTCGTCTAAATATCGGTTTCTCACTTTCATGCTCAAATAATATTGCTTTATCGCCTACCCAGTGAAAAAATCCAGCGCCAGTAGTTGTAACATAGGGATTGAGCTCAATAACTTTAAAGCAGTCATTCACAAAGGCTACGTCAATGATAAAGTTATTGAGTTCAAGCGCTAAACAAGCTTCTTTAACAAATCCTACAATATCGTTTATGAATTTTTCTTGATTAGCGTCGACTAATTGCACAAGTGATTCATAGATACAATAAGGATTGTATTGTGATATCGCAACAACTTTTCGATCATGAACAAATACACGAAACTCAAAATCGGCTCTTAATTGCTCTCGCCATTCTCGTAAAATAACACTGCTTGACCACTCATCATTTTGATCGGCACGATGACAATTCAAAGCTAAATTCAAATCAGTGTAGACACGTTCGCTTGTCAACAACAAATTCATAACTTGATCGCTATTTGAGCATCGAAGATTTTTTAACTGCAAATCACAGATCCGCACCATCTTCTCATTTAATGAATCGATTTCGGTATCTTCATAAATTGCCTTGATCATTGCAGCTTGTGAATCCCCAGCTTTAAGCAATGGGATTCCATCTTTGGGAGATCGATTCGACATACGCACAAATACAGCATTGGCATTTTTTTGTCTAAAAATGAATTCCATTCTCTTCTCAATCTCCAGTTTAAGAAACTTGATATTCTCAATATCAGCCTGAGTGAGCTCATTACGGCGTAAAAATCTCTGTCGATAATATCGAACCATTGACTGTGCCGTCTCAGGAGAGATCAGCAAAATTTCGCTATAAAAGGATAGGTGCGCCAATTGCCGATACCACCTATCAAAATCAAAAGGAAAGTGCTCCTGTTTTTTTTCAATAAGATACAAATCTTCTTTTGCAATAGGCTTTGCTTCTTTACTACTTTTCTTGAAGAATCCCGCTAATTTAGCTTTCATTTTTTATCTCCAAATTTGGAATTTGATATTAATAAGTTATTGAGATATCGTTGTGCTCACCGCACCTTCCAATTTCCATAATAAATCCCAATCAGATGGCTTATGAACGCCAAGATGTAACGCTCATGTATGAGCTATCATCATTCGATTAGCTGAAAAAAATCCTGAGCAGGATAATCTCTTCATACTATACTCCGTTTGTGTTTAAGCGTATATTCTATCATCATTTCAGCGTAATTTTAAGAATTTCAATTCAACCCGATAGAAAATACAATGTCAGGCCATAAAAGATTCTGCGTTAATGAGCTTTTCTATAATGTATACTTATATCAGTAACGAAATCAAGAATCTTGAAATGATTAATAAAAAGTAGGATACTATACATTGGATTATTTAAGAAAGGAATATAATGACAATTACTGATGACAACCACGATTTTAATGCACTAGGCAGAGATTTTATGCGCTTGTCTTTCGTCGTTAACACAAGGGGGGACATTCCAGGTCATCTAATAGCTATTTTAGGTAAATGCGTTCGTCATCCCACATCAGAATACGCCCCTACAGCCAAAAAAAATCTTATCGGTTTTGCAAAGGATCCTGATGTAAAATATTGCTTGGAATTAATTATTAAAAATAATAGTGACCAGCTCAAAACTATTTTACCTTTAGCTAAAGATATTTTAGAAACTGGTAATAAAGAATTAGAGAAAGAGAATAAACCAGGAAGCTTTAAGTCAAAGCTCTAAACATGGCAATAGGAGTTTTTATGGAAGAGAAAGCTAATAGATTTAAACTTTTCAAAAGTTATTTACCTAAAGTGGCTGTATTGAACATTGCCAACTTTGCCTCAGCGTCCACTTTATCAAATTTATACACCGCATTTTTTAATCCACGTGAAATGCACTATGATAAAAGAATGCTGAAGCATGTTCAGGATTTCTGTGATGATTATCAAGCTAAAAAGAAGCTGGTGACCAGCGATCTAGAGCGATTTGGAGACATGAATAATGACCAGATCGAAGACCTAGCGTGTCTATTTGATTATCTTAAAAACAAACTGATGCAATCAAAAGATACATTCATTGAGCAGTATTACCGTTCAGGGAGGAGTGAAGCTGGAGAAATGAGCAAATTCTTTGCATATTTTAATACCATAACCGAAGCACTTATTCGTTTTTTGTGGTTACATATTCTGTTAGGTGATTTTAGTTTTAGAAACATGGCGAATAACAAGTACAGTAATTTAGTATTGTATAGCAATGACTATTTTTTAAAATATGAAAAATCGCGAGAACGCACAAAACATTTAAATTGCACATTTCAAAATCTATTCATAGAATATGTTTTAGTTTACCTTGAGTATGCAACATACCTCGGCTTCACACCTATGATTTTAGACATCGAATTAAAAATCAAGCTAGAGTGTTTTCAATTTCATTATCCTGATAACTTAGCACAAATTTATGATTTAGAGCGATTCACAATGGTTAACAATAGAAATACTTCTTTAGAAAATCATTGGCATTTTACCACAGATATCTTTTTTGGGTTGACTGTTGATAACAATAAATTTACCCCGCAAAGACCCTACTGTGCCACTAATGGTGAAATAGATGATTTCGATTGCCGTGACGCCGTCGATTCGGTTTCTGGCTGTAGCATTGGCGATTTTATATCAAATGTTGATAAGCATTCACGACATGTTTACACTAACACCTGCGCTGGAAATGTGCTCCGCTTGAATGCCTATGGTAATTATCTGCTTGACATTAAAGGATACGATGAAGACGCTCAAAACCACTACGCTCGATTCTGTGATGAACATTTAAGACGACAACTCACCCCAAATAGTCCAACAAATGACCCTGCCCCTAGCCTAACGGGTGGAACCTCAAATATTTCTCTTTAGGAGTAATCTATGCGCTATAAGAATTCACGAGCATTTTTTAAAACTTCCTCGACACTTGTTTCTCGAAGAAGCTTCACTACTATAACAGACCCTTATGCAAAAGCGGTGAGCGAAGCTAGAGGGCATAAGGGTGAGATGGAGGCCCTAATCAGGCGGTGGGAAAGACATGCACACGCTGAGCAGCTAGATATTGATAAAGCGCCTATGCATGCAATCAATTCCCAACTTGAAACGTTAATTACTTATCACTCGTTAAAACTCACCGACCGATTTTCTCTCTCTCTTGAAGAGACTACTGATTTGATAAAAGAGAGTAAAACACATCAAGGCAAAGATTTTTATGAACAATTGCGAGTAATTAATCACCATAGAATTCTCAATTATTACCGTCAATATCAACAAGAGCTTTATAACGCCGGTTGGTGCCAATTAATAAGGCCAAAAAACACACCCGATGAGAAAATTTTAGGTGGGATTGAAAATTTAGCACAGTCATTCGCACTCATATTTGGTGAAGGTTCAGGAGGCGGCTTTGACTCAATGTACGGCAACTATCATCCAAAAGGAACTTTTTATTTCTTCGACAGACCCGAACAAAATTTTATCATTAACGGTCAAAATTTGTTAATCCGAACCCTAAAGCAACCTATAGAAGACCCTTTTATGAATGCTGCGATTATTCATAATGAATTTGCCCAAGGCCATAATTTTGATAAAGAGTTTGGCCTGCTATTCTGTCGCCTCCATATGAATTTCGCTTTAATGCTCACAGGACATGCACCACTAGTCATTGATTCCAGCAGAAAAGAAGAATATCAAGAGCTAACTCAACCGCATAACCTCCCAAATCCCATGCCACTAGCCGCATTTCTAGCACAATGCATGAATGAAACTTATCAGAAACACATACTACCCATATTAGAAGACGGGGTCCCTTCCTATATTAAACTTCATTCAAAACAAGACTATTTAGAGATGTTATCGGAACAAAAATTAGCACAAGATTATTTTAATGAAGGCAACTTTCATCAAGCCAAAATTCACATTGAAACCGCACGAAAATGCGCTTTAGAGTTAGATGGCATTATTCCATTTATTATGGGTACTCATATTATACACCTGTCTAAATTGAAGGAAAAAATTGATGAAAAATTACACGTTTGTCAAAGTGCTTCCGCCGAATCCTTAAAAACTGAAGAAAAAAATGATCATGATGAGAAAACAAAAAGTGGATTTATACGCCTTAAAGAAGCGGAAAAACGCGAGTTGCAAAGATCGTTAGAGGAAGCGGAAGATTCAAGAAATAAATTTTCTGCGTACTAAAATATCTCGTCTAAGCTCAAGCTCCACCGGCTTTGATTGTTGATTTAAATCTTCGTCTCGGAAAAAAGGATACAGTATTTTTTCTTGTCGCATGGTATGCGAGCACATACATTATCCGATTGGGCAGATTGAATGCTACTCATCAGTATATTGATTTCAATGCTTTGTTACCTCATGATATATAGTTAACCCTGAATAGAGGGCTTTTTTGTGAAAAAAGCCCTCTATTCAGGGTTAACTATATAACTATTGCTGTATAAACTCATCAAAAGTTTTCTGTAGCTGACATACCAAATAATACGGTAAATTAAGCAATTTAAATTCTTTGCCTGATGGGGTTATTAAATTGAGGAAAATGAAGTCGAATCAAGCTATTAAAAGGTCATCGCCATTACCATTTATTAATTCGAGACAAACACGATAATTCGGAGTCAATATTTAAGGATGCATAATCGCATAGCTCACTGAGCTCTGATAGCAAGTCTACATTTCTGGAATGTAAATTATAGTTATTTCGTATGTAAGTACCGATTATGCCACGAATCTGGTTGACAGTATCATTGCTGCAAGAAAGCAAAATAGGCTTCATCAATTTGACAAAATTATAAGTTGAAATTATTTGCTTTTGTCGATCTTGTTGGCAATTTAATAGCAAACGAAGAACAATAGTAGATAATTGTTGATGATGAACAGGCAATTGATAATAGGCAAGAATGGAAACAATATAGCTTGGGATATTTCCATTTTTATCCAATGCACGTTCGAGATATTGATAGAAAATAGAGAGATTTTCGACAGTTAATGGGGGTACAGTTCTTCCTATGTAATAATATCCAAGATGTACAATAGTTTCGTTTGAGTTGTTGAGTAATGTCAAAATGGCCGCGAAAGATAGTTTAAATTTCACTACAAAACGCTTGACGGTATCCAGAATGGCATCGTCAGGTTCATAGTTCCCTTTAGGTAATTCTTTTTTTTGTAAAATCGCCTTAATCCAGCGTATCAAATCAAATATGCCGTAATATTTAGATACAGTGATCATTAAATCATAGTAGTGGAAATATCTTATGGGCATATCTAATAAGTTGTCCACAGCATTTTCGAGTATATTCAACAAAGCAGAATCTACTACAATATAGTTCATTTCAATCATGCTGACGATTATCATTACGGCGGGGTTTAGATAATTAAACTCGTGGCTTGATAGTCTTGGCAACAGTGCAACTAACCAAGCAGTAGGTGTGTGGTTTTTATGTGCAAAAATGTGACCCAGGTTGTCTGTTAATTGACTGCAGAATTCATGGCGTGGGTGTTCAAGGTCGAAGACATCATTATAGAGCACATCAATAAACTCATCAGGGCCTAAAACAGATAGTAAGAAGTTGATAATCTGATAAGTTGGAAGGTCGTACACATTACGAGAACCAAAGGTAAGGGTTTTTATTAAGTAGTTTGCCCCTAAAATTCGTTGCTCTCGATTGAAATATTTTTCTAGTCTCATAATGTAAAGAACTTGATCTTTTCTCACATAAAATAGTCCACCGTACTCAGCATCCGGCGGGCTCTGCTTCATCTCCAATTTATTGATGAATAATTGAACCTGATTATCACTAAGCTTAGAAATGTCTAGATAGGGCAACAAAGGTAGCTGAACAACATCTAATTTCATCTCAAGCAGAGTATTGAAAACATGCTGATCTATTAGAAATGGTAAACAGTTTGGGCTAGCTTTACACAATTCAGACCCACTAAAAAAGAATGAATGCCTTGATAATTTCGGCATAGTTTCTTTTATCAGGCTTACTTTGTCGAATGTCGATATCTGACCGCATATCCACGATAATACTTCAACTACAGGAGATTGATTGGGAGTATATTCTACTGTAAAACGATTGCCGTAAGCCACTGTAACGATTAAATCAGCCATAACTTTACATCGGTTTTTGTCAAGCCGTAGGTAAATCATTGAGAGAATTTGAAATACAGAGGACTGTACGATATCACTACTACTTCTTATTTGCTCCGAAGTTTGAACAGTTCTGTGCATGTCTGCCATTAATTCTTCAATATTGGTGACATCATATGTCTTAAGTTGAGAGCAAAGGCGATCATATAATTTGACAGTATGTGTATCATTAAAATATGGACTTAGAGTAGAAAGTAATTTGAGATTATAAGGCGATTGAAGAATTGAAGTTTGTTCGATAAGCCACCTGATGACGAAATCGATTTTATTGTATGGCAGTCGCGGATATATCGTTACCAGGCTAAATAAACACAATATTTCAGCCTCACTACTTTGTTCATTAATGTTGTCAAGCCTGATTCGCAAAGTG
>CAYUMZ010000022.1:0-12820 GCA_964446105.1 uncultured Gammaproteobacteria bacterium
TTTCAATTTTTAACATCCTAAAAGAACAAGATAGTTCTTTTCGTTTAGATGAAAATACAGAAAAAAATCTGAATACTTTTTGCACCGAAAAACTTTTTCACGTTATCAAAAAAAATGATTGGGATAGATTTCAACTCTATCTCTCTTATGTTTACGAAATCGACCCGGGTACATTTAGCAGTCTTTTATCTACCGCGGCTAGTCAGAATCATGAGATAGAAGTAAAAGTCTATGACGCTTTAAAAAACCGAGTACAATATGGTCTTGTTCCGTTTCTCCGTGATAGAGTGATTGAGGCTGCCAAAGAGATGAATTGGAGCGGAACGCGTTTTTATCTGTCACAGATTGAGGAATTACTCCAAGAAACACTCGACGAACTCTTATCGATGCAACTCGAACCAGCTCTAAGAGATGAAATTAGAGATTGCTGGGAGCCCAAGTCATTTAGGAAGTCGATAAATAATAAATTATGGGGGGCGATAAGACAAAATCCACCTCACTGGGATACCGTATTATCTCATCTCACATCTGAAAAAAATCATCAGAATTACCCAAATTTTGGATTCGCTCTTTTAGTTGCAATGCGCGATAGAGAAATCGGGGTCGCACGCAAATTGTTTAGCGTTGTCAAATCACATCAATGGCGAAAATATGAGCAAGCACACCAATTATTCAGCACCTTATTTTATGTTGTGAAATATCAATTAAATGATCTTTTAATGGTTGCCTACCAACACGAAATCATCGATTATACAGATGACTCCAAAAGACGAATTCGACTCGCTTTCGATCTTGCAAAACTGTTAAATAATCAATCAGCTGTTACATTTTTAGAAGACAAGATCGACCCAAATCCTCTTTTAGATCCTCATGAACCTCTTAAAAGTATTTGCCTTCTAGTGTTTGAAGCCTACTTCATTGGTGAAAAAGAATTAGCGGAATGGCGATTATTCCATTACGGTCGTCACTTCGGAATACTCCCGAAACAGAGTAATAATATCATCGAGGGGTTAACCATTCTATTAGGTGCCTATGAAAGGGTTCTACCCCATCTACCCTATTCATTCGAAGCTGAACCTCTCAGATGCATTGAAAACCTTTTTCTATACTATGGAAATGCTACGCTCAGTATTATTATGCGAGAAAAAACCTACTCTGCAGTCAAAGTGTGTCCATGCTGTTATGAAAAAACGGCTTCCATAAATCTTTTTACAGCGATCCCACTTAATAACCGTGCCTCTTTAATGGAGTTCTTTAAAGATTCTAATAATTTAGATAAATGGTTATCGGCATTAATTTCTGAAGAGGTTCTTACGAGTAGAAAGGATAACGAAATTGATGAGTTAATCGCTTTACTTGAAAGCGCAATTTTCATACTTAAGCAAATTCTTGCTAATAAGAAAAGATATTTGGATGATCATTTTTCTGGTGCATCGATATCGACATCCGTAAAACAAATAATAGCGTTGTGCCAATCAAGAAAGCGTGGTCAAACTTCTTTATTCTGTTTTTATCAATCGAGTAAAGGGCAAGAAATTTCAAAACTGAGTAACCAGCTAAAAGAAACCTACCAGTTGATTATGCAACTTGAGCCCGCTGTTACTCCGCAACAAGACCAGATAGCAGAGCCTGATACTGATATCGGTGATGCCTACTGTTTTCTCTGATTTCAAAGGCAAAGATATCCACAATCAGGCTATAAATAGATATGAACAAAGACTATATAGTAGAACTCGATGAGACTATAAAGGGCGGAATAGTCCAAGACACCCTCAATAAGCTCATACAGATAACGATAGCCAGTATTGGACCCAAAGTGACCTGGGATCACTTTGAAACGTATTTAGCAACCAAAATATCAGACGAAGACCCCATATTTGATAATTTACACTCGCTCATATTTACTCATTTTCAAGATCGTGAAAGATCCGAGGAAGTTCTCGGTAAGAACCTGTTTAAACTATCATTTGATAATGCTCAATCTGCTCAAGCTTTTTTTTCATTCACCCAACATACATTTCCTATTATTAAGACGGAATATCCTAAACTCAATAACAAAGAGATCATCTTAACTGAAGAGCAACTTTTTTTCGTCCGTCGGGCAGCAAAGATTAAAACAGGCGAACTCCCCTCCGATTTTTTATCAGACTATTATCTAAAAACACTACGTGCCGATCGATATGATTATAGTAACCGATATCTAAAAGGGCTTTTCCCAGGACCTAATAACACGCGAAGGTTACAGAATTTACGTCCGAATCATCGCTTAAACTATATCGTTGAAAGTGATGGAACAATATCCTCAAGAGCTGACAAAGCAGCTTCTTTAAAATCCAAAAAAGAAGGGTACACACAAATCCAATCGTGTACCTATTTAGACTCTAAAGCACTAATCCCCGTGTTTGGATTTGATAGGACGAGAAACCCTAAACTCTATGGAACGCTCACTCATGAAAAAGAAATACAACCCGTAAAATTATTAGTCGAAGATGGCGGTACTATTGGAAGACCCTTTGATTGTTATTCTAAAAAAGACGCAAAAGATCGATCCTCTGAATTGAGAAGCACTCACTTTCAGAGATTGTATTCACCGAAAGAATTAGAAACTTTCAAGGATAAAAAAACAAATCAAATGACATTGAACGATACAACCAATGAAGTACTTGCAAGACAGCGTATCAATCTTTTCAGATGCATGATCTGTATTTGTTCTGATAACCTCGAAGCAAGGCTATTAGCGGATAATTTTTCAAAAGAAATTTTAGCATACTTTACAGAGCATACAAAAACAAAAGGATGGGAGCTTAATCCAAAATTTAAATTGCCTATCGTATTTTATATCAAAAATACAGCGTGGGTAAGTGCCAAACGTTTTTCTAATATGTTTACAGAGAATCCTCTACATTCTATTTTTATATACACTCGAGCAATGAGAAAAAATGATTCGTTAAATTCGAAAGAAATAAGCGAAAATATTGAATTGAGATCAGAAAAAATTAAAAGTAATCACTATGAGTTTCTATTAGGATTAGAAAAAATATCTTCGGAGTTATTATTAGAACCCTTTGTTGGGGGCACTCCTTTAGTCATCTTTATGATGAGAAAAGGGTATGTTCGAATGTTATTACGATTGATCAGGGGTTGGAGCACTGCCGAAATTAATGCCCTATTCGATTTATTAATCTCAATGGATCATTTCGAGAAAAATGACCGAATCATCTCATATCTTATTATGGAAGAGGCCTTTGATCTTGCAACTAAAATAATTGCAGCAACTCAATCGAATATTGACGAACTGATAATAGATGGGGAAGAGCGTGGTAGCCCATTCGAACGAAACTTAACTTCTCATATTCTACATAAAGGAAATCCTCGACACTTTCATTATCTCGGACTTGAAAAGACGCTTGAACGAGCCGCATCAGAGAGATATTGGGTTTCTGTTCGATTATGCCTAAAAGAATTTCCAAACATAAGCCAAACAACGATAGACAACCTATTTGTTGCTGCACTTAAACATAATGACAGACAAACATATCCTGAAATAGTTTTTCTACTAAAAAGACCTGTGAATAAACCAACAGTTGTCAAAAGGGAATTTCAAAACGCATTACAGAGCAAAACCTGGCGTTTGGTTAAGCTTCTTATCACATACTATGATGCTCCTCATGAACTTGAGCTAGGGAACGTGCTCATCGAAGCTTTACGAAACAAACAACGTGATGTTGTTTTAGCGATAATTAAAAGGGGGATTGAGAAGGGCTGGCGATGCCACTATGGACAACAGCATTACCTAAGTTCACCCTTAGTTTTAGGTATTCAGGCTGAATTCAGTGACATTTTGTTTCAATTGCTCGAGCTCGATAACAGCCACACAGACGGTTTTCACCAAGCTCGTTATTATTTAGCTGTCGATTTGCTCCATATTAATAAGAGTAATGCATTGATACCATTACTGGGTTGCGCAAATAAAACACGAGAACTTTTAGATCCAAACAATAGTAAATTGAGTATTTGCTATATCATATTCGAAGCCTTATTTGCCAATCAACCTGCTATTGCTGAGTATAGACTACCCTCCCAACATCGAAACTTCATTATAGGAATGCATCTATTTTCAGAGGTATTTGAAGAGACCTTGAGATATTTTAATTTCTTACTCTATATTCCAAACTCCGAGCCAACCTATATTATTTCATTTTTTGAGGCATTAGTCGATTTAAGTTTGAAATATCAAGATATCTCTATATTAAAAACAATGCAATCATTAATGAATAATAAATTCGGTTTCAGTAGTCAAATAACTGAAGAAATGATTGCTAAAGCGTCTTTAGCGAAACTCTCTCCCAATAATATTCAAATAATACAACTTCTTATCAAAACGACGGAATATCTTGATCTATGGAAAAACCTCACTCTCAAAGTAAATCACAAAATGGACGGCTCCTACAGAAGTTACTACAGCAAGTCAGCTATTATATTCACACTACTTCTGACAATAAGAGACCATGATAAGACATTCATTTTGAGTACTGACCTTATTAAAGACGTATTCTCGTATTCGGTGGAGACATCTAATACAATCTTAACTGAACTGATCTTTACTAACTTGGATCTAACTGAAAAGCTATTAGACGAATTGGTCGAAATCGCAATTAAATGCTCAGACGCACCTTATTTACTCTATTTATTCAAAAATTATAACATGACACTTTCACGAAGACATTTCACGTTTTTTCAATCGAGATATTTACCGTACTGCAGCGTTATTATAATTCTTAAAGAGTTATATAATAAAAAATATCATAATCAATTTACTCAGTGGGATTACTACCACTTATGGCTTGTCGGTACTTCATATGATTCTTTATATCATAGAGTTCCCACTGAAGGTCGAAATTTACTCGCAGGAATACTAGAACCTAAAACTGTACGACACTTCACTCTTATAACGCTGTTATTCAATTTCAATAACTGCTTCAAAGAAATATATCTAGGAAGTTCTTGGCCAAATTTACAGGCCACTCTTGAAAATGACGACCTAAAAAACAGAATCTCAGGTGATAACAGATTTAACTACTCTCGTAATTTATCTTCTGAACACTACAACCATCATCAAGCTCTTCTCGATACATTAAACGCCTACCTCGATGGAACATGTAACATGCCTGATGAAATAACCACCTATAATACCTTTCAAACGACTCTAGCAATTCTAGAACAAGGATTACCTATTACATCCAACTTGCCTCTTTTCTGGAAGTCTAACCGAGGTAATTTTAACTTTGAAATGTATCAATATTTCAAAGATATCGATGACATACTAAATAGAAATCTAACCACACCTTATAGTTTAACTTCTGAGCAAGTCGAGTTAATTCAGAAAAGACTAGATGAAACTTATAGCCTTCCTCTAATTAACACCAATTATTAGATTATCTACGAGAACGTTATGGCTCAAGTCAAAAATATTTGGAACAAAATCCTCGAAACTGGGCACGATAGTCGTACAGCCAGAATTACTATCAGCCTTGATCAACTCAATGCTCTGATTTCAGCCACAACTCCTCTGATAGATAACGAAGTTATCATAAACCATAAGCTGTGTATATTGAATTGGGAACATTTTGAATTTTATATTAAGTCAAAAATTAAACTCACAGATACACTTCACGATTTTTTACCTGCTTATATTATTATTAATTTATTTCAACACGTTAAAAATAAGAAGCCGCGGGGAACCCATATTTCTGTTTTTTTTGACAGCCCTCAAAACGCCCTAGCATTTATACAGTATGTACAACATATTATGCCACTTAAAAGCTCTGAGTATCCAAAATTAAATGATAAAATAGTCACTATCAGCAAAGAACAAGATCACCTGCTCAATAGAACTTCAATGCTGAGATCAGAAAATCTCTCAAATGAATTTTTTCAAGACTGTTATTTAAAAACACTAAGAGCCGATCCATTTGACTTTACCAGTACTTTTTTAATCACATTGTTTAATACGAGCGAGCCAAGTCGAGCACTCCAAAATCTAAGACCTAAAAATAGAAAAGCATTTCTTATTCAACCTGATGGAAATGTTATATCAAGACATGAAAGAAAACTGGAAAGAAGTCCTCATAAAAATGGATATACTCAGATCCAATCGTTAACCCTAATGGATGATAGACTTTTAAGTCCGGCTTTTGGACATTCTAAAAGAGAAGTCTTATACGGGTTAATAACTCACGAAGACGATTTGATTATCAGTCGTCTATTACTCGATGATTCCGGCACAATACGTAGACCATTTGAATCTGATGATCATCCATCTTCTCTTGACAATCATTTACAAAAAAAACTTGAGAATAGAGGTCAATTTTCTGAACAACAACTCGTTGAATTTAAAAAAGCAAATGTTGAAAGGAGATTACACGGTTCCAGCACGAACGAAGTTTTAGCTCGTATCCGATTCAATCCTTTTAGGAGTTTCGTCAGCATATGCTCGAACAATCTAGCCTCTCGTTTACTTGCCTTTGATTTCGCCGAAGAGCTATCCGAACAGTTCAAACTGAACCCTGCGTTTAGGATACCCATTGTCTTTTTCAACAAACCTAAATCAAATGAATCAATTTCATTCTTTGAAAGACTAGACGATGACTTAAAACAATATCAACTATCACTCTATACAGTTCAAATGCGTCAAGACGACATAGAAACCTGTAAGTCAATAATTAGCGATCCTCTAAAAAGAAATGTTCATTATTTAAAACATGAATTCGAGTTCCTTTTAGGATTAGACGAGCTTACTCTCGATATTTTTTTAGAAGAAATCGATGGAATACCTCTCGCCTATTTTATGATCGTAACGGGTTACGCTCGCATGCTAATCCGTATACTAAGGCCAGAAAGACTGTCCAAACTGAAACACACAGACCCAAAATTACTGGACACTATTTTTGATCATCTTCTAAGAAGAGGATTTATCCCAAAAAATGACATCACGATTGCTGAATTGATCAGAATTGAAGAATTTACTCTTGCTGATAAGCTGATTACAGCAACAAATTCTGAGAAAAAAGAACTTAAATTCCGTTCAATGAACCTTGTCACATACTTGATCGAAAAAGGAAATCCCCGCCAATTATGCTGGATGGGCCTCAATGAACTTCTCATTTTGGCAGCTCAACAAAAACATTGGGTTACTGTAAGACTTTGTCTCAAAGAGCGTAAAAACTTAGATAAAATATTGTTGGATACTCTATTATCGGAAGCTATAAAACAATGTCAACTCAGCGAAGCTCTGTTGCCCCTAAAATTAGGAGCCGGCAATGGCGTGATGATCAATCAGGCAATTAGACAGGCGTCAGAAAAAAAACCAATAGATAAAGCGTCAATACGACAATTTTTAAAGCTATTCCCTGAACACGAAAAATATCCTGAATTCGGTCGTGCTCTAATCATATCTTTACGTCAGGGAGAATTGAATTTAGCCATAGACATATTTAATGCGGGCATTAGTCAGCGATGGCGTAATCAAGATACTGGAAAAATAAGATTAGAATCCGCATTATTTTACGTCATAATGTTTTCTATGGATGATTTACTGACTCTCGCTTACCAACATGACACCAGTTTTAAAGATAATAACACTGAGACGCGCTTAAGACTTGCTCGAGATCTCGCAATGGCCCGTGAGAATAAAACTGCAATAGCGTTTTTTAATGATATAAATTTGCCTAATCCTCTCACTTCCACTGAAGATCCTATTAGAAGTGTTTGTGTATTAGTATTTGAAGCCTACATCTTAAGGGATAGTCAATTAGCTGAATGGCGTTTATTTAGCTACAGTCATCAATTTAATATCATTCCTGAAGATTGCGACGACACTCTTTACGCCTTAAAAATTCTGCTCACTAGTTTAGATAAAGCATTACCCTTCCTTCCACTAAACTCAAGTGTTAAAGCGCATAAACTAGCTGCGAGACTTTTCCTAATCTATAAGAACAGCTGCCTATATCTTTCGATCCGAGAACTTTTAGATATAAATCTCAAAGGTGATCTCGTCCTTAATGAGAAGGAAGTCGCTAAAACACTCTTAGACCGTTTTTGCTCATCACAATTACAAAATTATAAAGAGATTATCGCACAATCAAGGCATTTGCTTATCTGGCTAGAAGAATTGAGCATGATATTGTTCAGATTAGTCGAATCTATAATTATTCATAATATATGCAACTCACATCATGAAGATCAATCAAAACTAGATTCATTCTGTGAGCTTGCTATTTTTATTATTGACCTCGTCAATCAAAACGATTCTGTTAGTGCTGAAGATCCAGTGCTATACTCAGAGTTTAGGTTTTTAATTTGCACACTATTCAGATCCTGTTATAAAATTCGACACGATAAAACACTGCATACTATTCTTTATAATTCTTTCATCATAAACAATATGAATGATGATTTATTATCTGTCATGATCGATTTTCATGAAGATAAGTCTGATGAAAGCTACTTTAATAATCTCTTCAAGAAACACCCCTTTATAGTCAAAAGTAAACACATCGAACAAGCTTTTTCTAAGAACAATAAATGGGGATTATTATTTTTACTGAAATCACTTAATGATGTGGATATTCAAAAGCCAAAAAAGTATTGGGATTATTTTAAGATCTGGAGATTTATCATCCATAGTATTATTTATCACCGCCCAGAGGAACGAGAAGCCCTTGCTTCTAGTCTTGGCCCCATACGCTGTCGACACTATACATTTACTTATCTATCCATACTGATCTATCATTATTTCAAAGACAAAGACATCTTTTACTCTTATATCCGCTTAAAGCGATTTTTTGACCACGAACCCGTAAAAAAACTTATTGCGGATCTCAAAATTGAACTTTCAAAAGATTGCGAAGATCAGTTGCAACAATTACAACCCGCTTTAAAAATCTTTGATAATTATTTTTCAAACTTCACATCATTCGAAACTCTACCTGATGAACAAACTCTACACACAACCTATGCTGCATTAATAGCTCTTTTTGAAAGGCCTTCTCCACGCAGCTCACTCACCTTTCACTCTCCAGAGAAAAAAACCGGCCTTATTACGGCACTTCACACAGACCTCCTTGAAACCGACCGATTACTTAAGAAAGTCGATCGTCGAACACAATCCCAGACTGACCGAGACCTTTCTGATATTGCGTATTATCTTTGATTTTTCACAACTCAAGTCGCGACTCTGATTGCGCTTCAGGTTTAAAGGAAGCGATCAACACATCAACTCTTTCCAAATACCGCAGCATTATACCTTCCAAACTATTATCCACAGGACCTGCAAAAAAGCTATTGCTTGATTTAGGAACAACTTTTTTCAAATGGCTTGATATGTTTTCAAAAGTTCTGGTTATAACATCAGCCTGAGGAACACTATGACTCAGAGAACAATAATTATTCAGCATTTGAAGTATCTTTTCGTGAAAAGGATTTAAGGTGATTTTATTAGAATTTCTATAGAACAAAGTAAGATAATCTGAAGTTAAAAACTTATCCAAATTAGGAAATAAATAACGTGGAAATTCCCAGTTAGACAATGATACTTTATATAGTCCCACAAGATACAGTATTGTTAAATGCTTAATAAAAACGGGGCCTAATAGCGCTATTAATTTTGCACATACCATTTTATTTTTGGCCTTACAGCCATGAACCCATGCATTAAAAAAAGCATATTGAAATGATTGATCGTAGTAAAGATGCTTATCAACCGCATTGAGTAACGGAATTAATAATTGCTCTCGTGACCAAAGGATAGACGTAACTATATGTTTAGGATGTGTTCTTGTTTTATGTTTAACAATCATCTCTAAGGCTAATGATTTCAAAGCATCATTCTTAATGGCTGAAATCAGGATACTAGCTTTAATCGTGTCGTTGAAGCTATAGGTTTCCAGTAAATGCTTAAGAAGCCTCTCATCACCTTTATCGGCCACTCTTTCAACTGCAGTGCGCCCACCAAAGCCTGAACCACTATCTGGCTTAGCACCGAGCTCTAACAACAAGTATGGAGCATCTTCTACCGCATCATCCACCGAACTATACAATGCGCGATTAATCACATCTTGCCAAGATTTCATTTCTTGCAAAGTATGCGCAATCACTTTAATAAGGCCACGTATGAAATCGATATTATGAGCTGATATTTTCTTTAAAATGGTCTCAAAAAAGATATCATCAATGAACCATGAATACTCTCTTAATGTTCTAAAATACTTAGCTAATTCTATTAGTAATAATTCTTCTTTATGCTCGCACAGAATCTCAACAATATTTCTCAGTGCATTTTTTTTATAATGTTTGGACAAAAATGAAAAAGACCATACTAAGTGATCCTTAACGATACGAAAACCTTGCATAATGATATTGTGATCATTAGATTCTAACTTGAGAGAACTCAAGTTTTTTTTCAAGCGATAAATCGCAATCTCCCGATTACCAATCGCTAAGGCTTCTACAACCAGTCGACATACTAGCTGCCGATCATCCATAAACAAAGAATCTGACATACGAAATTCAGAAAGTAGCTCTATAGCCTGCTCATTTTTTTTCACAGTGGCAAGATCTGCAGCAAGCCATCTCCGAGTAGTAGCAATACTTCTTCCGAACCCGCTTTCATGCTTAATTAAATCCGGTAATAATTCATCGTATCCATGCTCCACCGCATAATACAGCGCAGATTCCATTTCATGGTCTTTAATGAAACGACGCCAATAAGGTTTCGCACCAGCTAATAACAATAATTTGGCAATTCCACGCTGCTGATACTGAAGGGCTTTTAATAAAGCAAAACCATATATTGCGAAATCATCAGAATCTGCAGGAAACTGCGCAAAAATTCCCACCATTGCCCAATCTTTCTTCTCAATAGCATGTTGTATCGCTCTTAATCCCCATACTTCTGAGGATATATACGCACCCATTTTCAATAATAATTCGGCTTCTTTATATTTACTTCTTTGACACGCATAGCATAATAGTTTCCCTAATAATCCCTTATCAATTTCTGGATATTCTTTGATACATAAAATAATAGTAACCCATGCACCATGCTCAGCCGCGCGTATCAAAATCGTATCAAATCCCATGAAATTTAATTGTCGCGGATTTCCGTAATTGATAAGATGACTCACTAATGTTGTAGATCCAATCGATAAACTATATTTATCAGATTTCGTCACACCAATAAGCATCTCGGCAATATCAAATGCTTCAGCCAAAATAAGTTGAGAAATAAGATTATCATTCCGATTGATACAATTTCGCTTCAACAATTCTTGACAAACATCATTTAAAAGATTTTTCCTATCGCTACTCTTTCTGACTAACCGTCCCACCATGCGAACATAACCGTTTCTTATCATGGCACAAATTAATGGCAAACCATGACTCTCTTCTTCTAATAAAATTGCAGGTGTGATTGTCGGCAAGCCCAAGAGAAATTCATAATTACAAGCTTGATAATGCCCCCTTCTCTGTTCTAGATCACCATAAATTTCAGCAGCTTTCTTTCGATCTTCCTCATACATTTCTTTAGTATAAAATTTCAATTCATGCTTAACACCGCCAAGAGTCATGTCTTGATCATAAGACTGGCCTAGAATATTTTTTAGTTTTTTTCTTATATAAAAGAGAATGGGAATTCTAAAATTCTTATTAAACCCGAGTCCATTTTTCTCAGCATATTCAGCGTAAGTTTCAAGTAACTCTGTCGCAAAATCATAAGCCAATAGCCTAGACTCCAAGGTATCAGAACAAATACTCACAATACTTCGGTAGATATTAAACCTCAATCGCACTAAACATTCATTGGTATTCAAATTGTCGGGCCTTTCTTTGATATTGCGTGTTTTAAATTCACCCAGCTCATCGGTTGAGTACCACCTTTTCTTGTTACTGCTTTCCTGAGAGAAAGATTTGTAATTATTTAGAGTAATATTCTGCACATCGAAAACATGCCCTACAGTTCCTCCATCATTAACTAGCATACGGTTGATTAGGGCATCATGCCAATGCGTCATCAAGCCATAAAGTTTACGATTTCGTTCCTTAGTGAAACCAAATGCCGGGCTAAGCAACTTATTATCAATGAATGTGCATGACTGAATCTGAGAAAACCCCTTTTTTTGATCAGGGGTATACATAGGCTCTTTATTAATTCGGGGCTTCGGACGTCCCTTTGCATCAATCGTATAGTTTCCACGATTCATATAGCGTAGATTTTGCCGTTTAGTCTGAGCGCTACCTGGCATTATCCCCAAAATAAAAGCATAACTATAATCAAGCGTATCTGCACGCAATGTTTTTAAAAAATACTGATCTCCCAACATTTCTGGCGTAAGCTTTCCACTGCATTGCATGGCATAAAATTGATAACAATAATGTTGCTCATCCGTCAAAATAAATTCAGCATTATTAATTTTGGGATATTCAGCTTTTCTAATAGGTAAAACAGCATAAGTAAAATCGAAAAAGGCGTTTGCTGTTTGCGCGTCTGGGAATTTAAAGATCACTAACTTTTCAGCAGTCAAAATTGGTCTGGTCGACAGCTTCTCAAAAACTGATACTAGTTGCGTATACAAACCCGGTGAATTTAAATGTGAACTGACATGCTCCCACGATAATGTAACCAGCTCATCTTTAAAAAGTACTGTCTTGCCAATATGAGGGATCATCGCAAGAACGACGCATTGCAATCTCTGTTCGTGACGCTTTCTTCTATTTTCGCTAAGGCATTTATCTAGCAATTGTGTAATATTGATCATAGGGT
>CAYUMZ010000023.1:0-12750 GCA_964446105.1 uncultured Gammaproteobacteria bacterium
CTGAGGATTTCTTCAAATGTATTTGCGTAGGTAACGAGGGCACGAAAAAGAAAGCCAATAAAAACGGCGGTTGTCGTAAAAGACGCTATATTCAATGTAACGGGTTGCGTTGGAGGATAAAAATTATTTCCAGGCCAGCCAGGAATGTCTAAGATTTCTTCTTCTAGAGCTGGCACCACAGCCAGTTGTTGGCCTACCACACCTCTCCCACCATCCCCAGTAACGTCTTCTTCTCTTTGTAGCATTGTTTTATCTCTCGTACAAACCCGTAAATGGGGGATTTTACCTTTTTATAGCACAAAAAACAATGTTATGGGGTCCAGGGGATGGGGTCAAATCTTAACTAATCGACTAATTAAGGAGTAAGTTAATCTTCTTCCTTAATTAGTCGATTAGTTAAGATTTGACCCCATCCCCCTCATCCCCTACAGCCTAACTTGGAAAGCCAGCATCTGACCATAGTTTTCTAAGGGGGAAGCAATCAAAATGACCAATAATTGGAAAGCAAGGATTAAAAATAAAGGAGACAAGTCATATCCCCCGATGGGCGGGATCAATCGTCTTACAGGTCTTAAACTTGGTTCAGTTAACTGATAAATGGCTTCCAAAACGGGGGCTAATTGTGCATTTCGTACCCACGATAAAATGACTCGGCCAATAATCAAATAAATAAATAAATGAAAAATATTTTCTAAAAAATCTCCTAAACACCATACAAAAATACCTGATATGCGTGGCGAACTTGAAAAAAGCATCCAACCCATAAAAATAAATTTCACAGCAGTTAAAATGATTGCAAGAAAAAGAACCGCGAAATCAATTCCACGCCACGTCGGTAGAACGTGTTGCAAAGATTTAACTGCGGGAGTTGTTATACGAATCACAAATTGACAGAGAGGATTGTAATAATTAGCGCGCAGTTTTTGCAGCAATAATCGAAGCATTAGTAACATAATGTAGAACGAAAAAACGGCCTCTAACAAAGACCATAGTGACACTGTAATTGCCGTCATTAATTTTCCTTTCAAGAAGACTGGTTTTCAGATAACTCGCGCGCACGAGCAGCGGCGGCACTCATAGCATCAAAGACTAATTTTCGCAAACTACCCGATTCAAACGTCTTGATCGCTCGTTCCGTTGTACCTCCGGGTGATGTAACTTGTTCCCGTAATGCGACAACTGAATCAGGACTCTCTAAAGCTAATCTAGCAGCACCTAATGCGGTTTGTAAACTCAACAAGCCTGCTTCATTTTCAGAAAGGCCTAATTTGAGTGCTGCTTCTTGCATGGCTTCGATTAATAAAAAGAAATAAGCGGGCCCACTTCCTGACAAAGCAGTCACCGCATCTAATTTTGATTCATTATCAACCCACACAGCAACACCCACTGATCGCAACAATGTTTCAGCGATTTCGCGCTGTATTTCTGATGTATTTTCATTTGCATATAAACCGGTAGCAGCACTTCTAACTATTGCAGCGATGTTCGGCATACATCGGACAATGGCGCAATTAAATCCCAGTTTTTTTTGAATATTTCCAGCTTTAACTCCCGCAGCAATTGAAATGACAAGTAATTGTCGTGACTGAATTGTCTCCGAAAGCTCTTCCACCACAACGGGAACAATTTGAGGTTTTACACACAAAACAATGACATCACTGACAGCAGCAATAGACTTATTATCAGTCGAAGTATGAATTTTAAAGTGCGTTGATAACCTATTTAATGCTTCGGCATCCGGTGAGGAGGCATAAATTTTTTGAGGATCATACCCATCATTGATAAGACCCGCTATTAAATTTGCGCCCATATTTCCAGCGCCAATAAACGCAATTTTTCGTCCGCTCATCATTATTCCTCACTAAAATCCATATCACGACACCGAATTATTTTAATTCGCTGGCCCCGCCTTTAATATCGCTTCAGAGACATTGAATTTTTTAAAATTTGCAACGAACCGGTTAATTAATTCTTGTAAATTCGCTTGATAGGCATTTACATCCTTCCAGTTTTCTGCCGGATTTAATAATGCCGCATCCACACCTTTCACTGATTTAGGAATTCGCAAATTAAAGCCTGGCAACAATACTGTGTCATCGAGTTTCAATTCACCGCTTAAAGCAGCCCGCACAACGGCACGTGTTGTTGGAATTGAAAAACGCTCTCCACCTTTTCCATAACCACCACGTGACCAACCTGTATTAATCAAATACACTTGTGCGCCACTTTGATCGAGACGATGCATAAGAAGCTCAGCATAAACACTGGCGGGTCGCGGAAAGAAAGGCGCCCCAAAACAACGACTAAAAGTCTCTTTAATTGCCGCGGTACTGCCCACTTCCGTGCTACCGACTAAAGCCGTGTATCCACTTAAAAAGTGATAGGCCGCTTGTTCTTTACTCAAAAGGGCAATCGGAGGCAACACACCATAAAGATCGCACGTTAAAAAAATCACAGCTCTTGGCTCACCCGCCTGATTTGCCACAACTCGCTTTTCAATATGCTCGAGCGGATACGCCGCTCGACTATTTTGAGTATAACGATCATCGTCATAATCGGGCTGGCCATCATCTTTCAAAACAACATTTTCCATAATGGCGCCATTACGAATAGCGTCCCAAATCAATGGCTCACGTTCTTGAGATAAATTAATACATTTGGCGTAACAACCCCCTTCAAAGTTAAATACCCCGTTTTCACTCCAGCCATGCTCATCATCTCCAATCAAAAATCTTTCTGGATCTGCAGACAAGGTTGTTTTACCTGTTCCTGACAACCCAAAAAATAGAGCAACATCACCTTCCTGACCGACATTCGCAGCGCAATGCATCGGAAGAACGCTTTTAGGAGGCAATAAGAAATTCATCACAGAAAACATGGCTTTTTTCATTTCGCCCGCATAACGAAGCCCCGCCATCAACACCTTGCGCTCTGTAAAATTGATCATTAAACACGCATCACTTCTTACACCATCGCGAGCAGGATCAGTAATAAATCCAGGTGCGCTAAGAATCGTCCATTCAGGATGTTCGCTGCTGGCTTTTTCTTGAGAGCGAATAAACATGTGATGTGCAAAAATAGCATGCCACGCATACTGAGTGATCACTTTGATCGGTAACGAATAACGATGATCTGCACCAACAGACAAATGCGACACAAATCGATCTTTATCCTCGAGGTATTCCGTCACTCGAGACCAGAGTTTTGAAAATACTGCTGACTCAACGGGTTGGTTAATTTCACCCCAATCTACAGCGTCCAATGTCAGAGCGTCTTTTACTAAAAACCGATCCTTTGGCGATCGCCCTGTGCGGCTGCCTGTCGTCGCGGCATAAGCTCCATTTTGACAACGCGATACCTCACCCAATCTTAATGCCATCTCACCCAACTCTTTTATAGACAGATTTTCGTATACAGATGGGGTTGCTAATTCACTCATTTTACTCTCCTCTGGCGGCCACTGATTAAGAAAAAGCTGATTATCTCAGAACTATTTGAATATCTCAATCAAACCTTTGAGATCCTGGCCAATTCCGTGTATAATCGGCATTAATCAACCCTCCGAGAGCCTATCATGAGCAAGACAAGCGCAGAATCTCTTAAAAACAAACTTCTTATCAAGACCCCCGATTTGGACGATTCGATTTTCTCTAAAGCTGTAGCCTATATCTTCGAAGACAATGATAACGGATCTATGGGCATCATCATTAATAAACCCATGGAAATAACTTTGGCGAACATCTTAGAACATCTAGAAATTCCAGCAGACAATCCTGATTTCAGCAATTATCCTGTACTGCGCGGGGGTCCAGTTGCACCCGAACATGGCTTCATTATTCACAGAGAAAAAATGCTGGGGCAAGGACTTCTTACAGATCCGAACAATAACATTGTTATTTCTGCGTCTAAACAAGATTTGATTACATTCCCTCAAGCATCTTTTAGCAACATGATCATCACATTAGGCTATTCAGGATGGAGCAAAGGACAATTATGGGATGAAATTAAAGAAGATGCGTGGTTAGTAGCACCTTTAGATGTAAAAATTTTGTTCGATATTCCTTATGAAGAACGTTGGAATGCTGCAGCCGCATCGATTGGATTGGACTTCACTCGTTATATCACTGAACCGGGCCATGCTTAATATTACAGTTCTTGGATTTGATTTTGGCATGAAACACATTGGCGTTGCAGTGGGACAAACAATCACACGGTCTGCAAATCCTCTTTCAACCCTAAAAGCCAAAGACGGTATTCCGAATTGGGATGATATTTTTAAATTAATCACAACCTGGAACGCTAAAGCTCTAGTCGTTGGAATTCCTCTGAACATGGACGGAACTGAACAACTCATCACCGCAGCCGCAAAAAAATTTGGCAATCGACTCCAGGCTCGATTTAATTTACCCGTACATCACATTGATGAACGCCTCACCACCGTTGAAGCCAAACAACAATTATTTAATTCTTCAGGTTATAAAGCCTTAGATAAATCTTCCATTGATAGCTATTCGGCAAAACTCATATTGGAAAGTTGGCTGAACTCTACAAATTCGAAAAATACCACCTAATATTTGAAATTAGCCGTTAAAACTTGACAAGCTAGATAATAATGTTAAATTGAACCAACATTGTTATTTGCATGTTAAAAGGAGTTAATATGTCTCTTAATCAGGCTACCGTAGCCACTTCTGTTCTTTTTGCTTTATCATCCGGAACAGCCATTGCTCAAAATTTTCACAAGGGTTTTTACATCGGCATTAATTCTGGAGCTTCATTTGTTACTGGACAAACCGATGATAAATTTATCACAGGAGTGAATTTTATAAACCCTGAAAGGATGACGACAAGATACCGTGAGGAAGACAGCCAACGAGGGTACAATGGTGGCGTACTAATAGGTTGGAATTTTTACGTTGACCGAGAATATGTGTACGGAATCGAATTAAGTGCTAATGAATATTCAAATACGGCTCATCAAACCTTTTGGAATTTCACTCCTGACGCAAACGTGAATGATCTGATTAATTTCCAAGAAAGTTGGAAATTACGATATGTCTTTGATCTAACATTTAAGCCAGGTGTACTGATATCTGATTTCTCAGAACTCTATGGAATCATTGGTGTATCAACTTCAAAATTAAAAACAGAACTCAAAAATCTGGTTCCTCAGTTGGCAGGATCAAGCCCGTTGACATTCCACGACAGCAAAGATGTATATGGATTCGTGTTAGGTGTTGGTGCGCAAGCACAACTGTGCAATCATTTGGGAGTATTTACTTCTTATAAATACACCTATTACGGCGATAAACATCTATCCGATGGCGTCGAAGGAAATCCTGGCGATGGAAACGAAGACTTCCAAACATTTATTAAGCATCGTAAACTCAATGTTGATACAAATGTATTTAATATTGGCCTTGTTTACACCTTTTAATTTTAATTCAAACAAGAGGGCATTTTTTAGTGCTCTCTTTTAGATTCTAATTCGAGTCATGTGATGACAAAAAACAATATCTACACAAGGACAGCAACCCTCAGCGATCTCAACGATATTATGCTCGTAGAAAAAAGTTTTTCAGAGAACCCGAAATATCATGCTTCAATCGAAAAAATGCGAGCTCGAATAGAAAAATTTAGTCAAGGATTTTTTCTAACCTATGTTGATAACCAATTAGCGTATATTATTAGCACCTGCTGTGTTCACTACAATCCTTTAGATCTCCGTAATTTTAGCAGTTGGGATCATATTACTCATGATGGCTTTCTTGCAGATCACGAACCACCCGCGAATGCTAACGCACTTTATATAGTTTCTGGAGTCGTCAAACAATCTTTTCAACAATATAATTTATTTGGTGCCCCCTATCCTCATTTATTAGCATTAGCACAAAAATTGTATCTGAATTACATTATAGCTGGAGCAATTTTGCCGGGATATGCCCATTACATCAAACAAAATGGCTTTATACCTGCACAAGAATATGCACAACTTCGTAACGGTAATCGTTTTATCGATCCACTCATAGAAAAATATCGACGCATTCACTTTTTTGTTCCCGATCAACATCATGTTATCGAAAACTACTATGAACACCCGGACAGCCTAAGCTGCTCGGCCATTGTCGTTCATGATATTGCAAAACATTCCCCTGGAAATTAAACATGCAAAAAATAAAGCTCGATTTTTCCGATCCAGATTTTATTGCCAATCCATATCCCACCTATGAACTTATTCAAGAAAACGAACCTATTTATTATGATGAAAGTGGTGTTATTTATTTAACAAAATACAAGGATGTGGTTGCTTTATTATCGAATAAAAACACATCTCGCCGACCACCGCATCAGATTAAAACATTTACACAAGAGCAATTACGCGACAGTGACGTTGATGCATTTTTATCGAATTGGTTGATATTTCAAGATCCTCCAAAACACTCTCAAATGCGACAGTTTTTTGCGACAACCATAAATCCAAAATTCATCCGGGCACGAACCGAAACCATTAAAAGCTTATCTGAGCATTTATTGCTATCACTTAAAGAGCGTGATCGATTTGACGTGGTAACTGAGTTTGCAGCGCCTCTGAGTCTAGCCGTAGTATGTGAGCTTAGTGGTTTACCGCCTCATGAAAATCAATTTATTAAGTTGTTTTCGGATACCATCACTCGAAACCTTGATACGGGCTCACCTGATAAAGTTTATAGCCTTCAGGCTCTACTCCCCACTTTGCGACATTTTTTCCACAACTATCTCGACGATAATAAAAATACTCCGAGAGATAATTTCCTATCCTATGTGATCGAAAACAATGCTTTACTTGATGAGCCATTGAATCAAAATCAAATTGCTGACGCAATCACCTTTATCGTATTTTCAGCCCACGAAACTACTCGGCTTGCTATCAGTTTATCAATCCACAGCCTCTTACAAAATCCTCAACAAGCTGAATTATTAAAACAAAACCCTTCTCTAATCTCTAACGCGGTAGAAGAATGTTTACGATACGAATCGCCGTTTAATAAATTATCTCGTTGGACCACAGCACCCATTATCATTAACGATATTGAAATACCTGAAAACAGGCTTGTTGTGCCTCTTTTAAATGCAGCTAATCGAGATCCTGACATTTTTGAGAACCCACATGCCCTCAATATACAAAGAGATCTTACCAATTTAGCTTTTGGCAAAGGAATTCACACATGCTTGGGCTCTGTCTTAGGCAGACTAGAAACTGAAATTGCGTTACAACAATTTATTCATATTTTACCAAAGGCAAAAGTAATATCTAATGATACAGAGTGGGGAAACATTACAAGCCTGAGGTACATCACTCGATTAATTATACAAGTCAAATAACTGATTTGATTATGCATAAAACGATCACCGTAAAAAAAATTATCGACGCTCTAGAGAGATCACAATGGTACTCCCCAGAACAAATGCAAACTCGTCAACTGGTTCGACTAGAACAATTATTATCACACTGCTATCAAACAGTTCCATTTTATCAATCTTCTTTTGATAAAGCTCAATATCAATTGGGACAATCAATAACATCAGATTTTTTATCGTCACTTCCTGTCGTATCACGCCGAGAGGTTCAATCAGGCCAAGAGTCCACTTTGAAAAGCACCGCATTGGAGCCTGATGATTACACTTATCCACTCGTTACATCAGGTTCCACAGGCATTGCAGTGCGTTTACTCGGAACGTTTGATACTGCTTGTTATTGGCAAGCACTCTCTATGAGAGAACACTATTGGCATCAGCGAGACTTTAGTAAAACAATGGCTGCCATTCGTTGGGCAAGACCCAATCAAGCTCTACCGCCTCTAGGGGAGGCCAATACACATTGGGGTAGTGTGACTGCAGGCATTGAACCAACCGGCGCAAGTTTCTTTCTTAATGTTACCTCACCCACTCAAGACCAATTGATATGGCTTCAAAAAATTAATCCCCATTATCTGTTAAGCCACCCGTCACAACTCAAAGTGTTACTGCATGAAATATCACTGCAGAACATTGAACTAGAAAATCTTCTAGAAATTCGATGTTTAGGTGAAACAGTCGACCGAGAACTTCTTTCTCTTGCAAAAAAAAGTAATACAAAATTAACTGATATTTACAGTTCAGAAGAATTTGGAATTATTGCCATCCAATGTCCCGAACACCATAATTATCATGTGCAATCAGAAAATGTTATCATTGAAATTTTAAATAATGACAACCTACCTTGCTCAATAGGTCAAGAAGGGCGGGTCGTTTTAACCTCTCTTCATAATTTTGCCACACCTCTACTTCGATATGACATCGGAGATTATGCGGTACTAGATGCACCCTGCTCATGTGGACGTGTTGCGCTTCCAACTCTCAAAAAAATCAGTGGCCGTAAACGCAATCGCTTAATATTACCGAATGGTGAATCTCGATTTCCGTATCTTGGAGATCGCGAAGATTATCGAAAAATCACTAAAGCGGTCAAGAAATTTCAAATAATTCAACACGATTTAAAAAATCTCGAATGCAGCCTCGTCGTCGACACACCATTGTCTTCAGATCAGTGTATAGGGTATGCCAATTTAATTAAAAAAAATATCGGCACTTCTTTTGATGTTCAACTCTCTTTCCACGACGATATCCCTCGTCAAGCCAATGGGAAATTTGAAGAATTTATATGTCTCGTTAACCCCCCGACTTAACTCGAAAAATTTTAAGACTATAATTACTAGCATTAGTTTTAAGCTACTAGCCAATTCATAGAATCTAACTTGTATATTACAAAAATACTTTGTAATATAACCCGATTGCAAACAATAGGGTCAAAGCGGGGTGTTTTAAAATGAATTTGATAAACCATTCTTCACGTATATTCTCAATAATTCTATTTTTTCTATCAATAGCAATCTTTGCCGAAGAAAAAACAACACTTTCAGTAGAATTGGCAACAACCTCCTCTGAGCGAGAATGGGGACTAATGGGCAGAACATCGCTGCCAGAAAATAGCGGCATGTTTTTTATTTATCATCCTGCCCAAAAATTAAACTTCTGGATGTTTAATACTTTTATCGATCTTTCTATAGCGTACATAGACAGCAATTATACTATTCGTGAAATTTATTTTATGAAGGCTTATCCTGATAAAATGGACCCAAATCGCCCCGTAAAGAAACTTTCTGATATTGATAAATATTGGCACTGGGGTCCTGAAAAAACTTTTTTCAGAGAACACAGCACACCTTCGAAAGGTGAGTATCCGTATGCATTAGAAGTCAACGCGGGTTGGTTTGATCGGCATCATATCAAAATTGGTGATAAAATTGAGCTCGATTCAAAAAATAAAATAATAACAATCATACAAAATAATAATTCATCTAATTAGACTGTTCCTGGATATTGCTGCAGGAAACACATCGGACCCTAATTATTACTCAGATAACGCTGGGTTTTTATCGATAATTTGCGATGAGATTTTCTTGAAGCAAAAACTGCAATGCTTTGGTGAGATCAAAATCTGGATATTGTTTTATTACCGCCTTATAAACGGCCCCCAATGTTTGATTGTTCAGTAAAAGAGTCGTGAAATACCATACATCAGCATTGACCCAAAAAGTTAATACCTCACAATTAGGGCGTGCAATAATGGCATATGTTTTTTTAAAAATAGATTTGATTTCAGGTAATTCAGGATTAGCTATCAATGCGATAATCTCATCAAGAGCAAACCCGCTTTCCAATGTAAAGACTGACGGCAAAAAAGAAAAAGAGAGCCCCTCAGTATCCTCTTCTGAAATTCCTTCTAACGCATTTGACATAAGGGGCCCTGCTGAATCAGCACAGTAAGCGAGATGCTTAAGCCACTCATAGCCACCATAATCTTTCAAATAAGCAAATTGCTGAAGTGGTAATTGTTGCTCAATAAAATCAGGAAATTGACTTCCCCAATCATCGAGACATCCTGACGTAGGCAAATTAGCAACCGTACTGCAAAATGCCTCCGCAAGATTATTAGCACATTCATCTCCTAACAATATCCAAATTCCCGGAAATGTGATTTTGAGCGCTTTTCGAAGCGTATCAAAAATAGTATTTTTATAAATAGCAAGTCGATCCAGAGGATCTGTTGAAGCAATAAAACTAGGTTCATCGAATTTTCTATGCATAATAGCTCGACAAAAATCCTCTTGCACATCCTCAAGGGTTTTCAATTTGACTTGTCCTTTTTAACAAAAATTGTGATGCTTTATTTGCTTCGTTAATTAACACAGCAAGTGTAGGTATTTGCGAATCCCACTCTAACAAGGTAGGTTTGGCGCCTATTTTTGATAACGTATAATCAAATAGCTCCCAAACAAGAGGATCAACGTTAGTATCATGAGTATCAATTCTCAATTGTTGTCCTGAAGATATAGCTTTAATAGAATGCCCTGCCAAATGGATCTCTTGCACTAGCTCGGAAGGAAATGAATCGATATATTTTTTCATGTCCCACCCATGATTTTCGCAAGAAACAAACACATTATTCACATCCAATAAAATCTTTGCACCTGTGCGCTGACAAAGTGAAATTAAAAAATCATTTTCACTTATCCGTGTCGTAGAGAACTCGAGATAAGACGAAGGATTCTCAATTAATATTTCTCTTTCCAAAACATTTTGTACTTGATCAATATTTTTACAAATAATTTCAAAACTTTCTTCTGTATAAGGAATCGGAAGTAGATCTGGTAAATAAACTCCACCGACCCGACTCCACGACAAATGTTCTGAAACAAGACAGGGATCGACACTCCGAATTAACTGTTTTAAACGACGCAAATGCTCTAGGTCAATTCCAGAAGACGATCCCAACGACAGTCCTACACCATGTAAGCTAATGGGATAATGTTCACGAATCGATAGCAAATTATCTACGGAAGGCCCTCCGCCTTGAAAAAAATTTTCACTATGGACTTCCCACCACCCTACAGGCGGTCGCTCTTCAAGCACTTGCTGGATATGAGGATGTCTCAATCCTATTCCAATCAGCTGATTGCTACTCATAGATCTCTCTTAACGATTCCAAGAATAAATATCCGGTAGTAGATAGTACATGATTATGTCAATATGCTGTAAGATCGTGGATATAAAAATAATATTAGAACAGGATGTATAATAACAATTTATTTATTCAAAACATACTATCAAATGTTATTGTTGGCTAAAAATTGACGCTTTAATTAATTCAGTAAATTTGGCTATTGTTTCTTTTTACTGTTTTTAACGTTGTATTTTACCATAAGTTCATCCTGTATTACAGCGTCATACTTTTGACGGCTTCCAACGCGACGAAGTTTACTTTTATCATCAATCATGAGTTTTCCTTTTAAATGGTCTGTTTCATGTTGTATAATACGAGCTAAATAACCTTTAGCTATGCCCTCTTTTTTTTCTCCATTTTCATCGTATGCCACATATTTTATTTGATTATAACGATACACCTCTGCCACAAGTTCGGGCACTGAATAACACGATTCCCAATCTAGATTTACACCAGTATTTTTAATTGGTGTATACTCAGGATTAATAAACATTGTTAAAGGAAGAGGGCTTGTATCGTGCTCAAATAACGTAACTTCAGGATCTATCTTAAACGCTATTATCTGATATAAATATCCTAACTGGGGTGCCGCTATACCTGCGAAGTCATCCCTAGCAGAAAGTTTTCTTATTAATTGGATCAATTTTTTCATATCAGGATCAAGAGGAAAGCTGACTATTTGAGAGGGCTTTCGTAGAAAATCACTCTCAACTTTTTGAGTATTCTTATAAATATGAATTTGACTTTTGATGAAAAAATTACTTATGGCATTTAAGTTCGACTTTGAGCATTTCATGTTAACCTTCAAATATTAATTAAGACCATATAAAAGATCATTGTTTTAGACTTAAATTATTAACCGTTATTTGCTTTAAATCCTCTTGCATAGTATTCAATCGTGAAATTAATACTTTCATAATTCGGCTTGAGTAGTTGTCAATCTCTTGCTGAGTGCCAGCTTTCATGACAAGAGGGGGTTTAACTAAATAGCCTTTATCTCGTGCTAGTATAATGTTACCTATACAAGCTGCAAGACTATCAACTTCTTGAAAAATATTTAGCTCATTTTCAATTAAATCTATTGTAACCTCTATCTCTTCAAATTTGCTTTCGAGAACACTAGATAATTCAGTCGTTGACTTTTCAAAAAACTCTATAGATTTTTGAAAAAACTTCTGAGATAGTCTATCCTGTTCATCAATAGTTTTAATTTTCGAAAAAAGGGGCGGTGTTGATACCATGCCCTGTAACGCTAATCTATAATTGCCATAAGATCGACTAGAATTCCTCAAATCGTCTAGAATTTGTCTTAGCAAGGGAACTGGCAAAACTGGTTGATTATCCAATTCCTTAAAATATCTTAATCGTAATTTCATACTGTGTTAACTCCAAATTTTAGCACCAGGATACACGCTTCGGCGTCTAAATACTAGTACGTAAATTTACTTATTTCATTGGCTTTTCAACTTCTTAAAATAAGCGGCATAATGGGATATGTTTGCTCGAACTTTGTGTTCAAAAAATTAAACCTAAATCATATGCAATTTTTACCATCATAGTTTGCTTGTAGCACCCTAATTTTTCTTTCACCTTCAAAATATGTTGTTCCACTGTTCTCGACGAAATTCCGAGAATAATTCCAATTTCTGCTGAAGATTTGCCAATAC
>CAYUMZ010000024.1:0-9631 GCA_964446105.1 uncultured Gammaproteobacteria bacterium
AATCTTGTTGAAGATCGAGCGGAAAACTTTGTCATAGAGCCGTGTTTTGATAGTATAGTGGCTCGGGCGGTGGGAAGTTTAGCCGAAATCGTGAGTAATACTGACCATTTGCTCTGTCCAGATGGACAATGGTTACTCATGAAGGGCCATTTTCCCCAGGAAGAACTTGAAGAAATTACGTTGGATAACGAAATTTTTTCATATCAGGTTCCTGGTTTGGATGAACAGCGCCATCTTGTGCGATTGAGGAAGAGGATTCAAGATTGAGTAAAGTCATCGCGGTTGCGAACCAAAAAGGGGGCGTAGGGAAAACCACAACGAGTGTGAATTTAACAGCATCCTTGGCAGCAACTAAACGGAATGTACTTTTAATAGATTTAGATCCACAAGGAAACGCAACAGTTGGTTGCGGAATTCACCCTGAACATTTTTCTGATTCGACGAATGAAGTTCTGTTAGGTGAATGTGAAATGGCAAAGGCTATTTTAAAAACACCTCATCAATTTGATTTACTTCCTGCTAATTCTTCTTTAACCGTTGCAGAAGTCAGATTATTACAACAAAATGCGAGAGAATATGCATTAGCAAAAGCCTTAGAACCTGTGCGTGAGCAATATGATTTTATTATTATTGATTGTCCACCCACATTAAATATGTTGACCGTAAACGCTTTGGTGGCTGCAGATTCCATTTTAATTCCCATGCAATGTGAATATTATGCATTAGAAGGTTTGAAAGCTTTGTTGAGTACCATCGAACGATTAAAACAATCGGCAAATCCGAAATTACATCTAGAAGGTTTGCTGCGTACTATGTATGATGGACGAAATCGCTTAACTCAAGAAATCTCTGATCAGTTAAATCAAGTATTGGGCGATAAATTATTTCAGACTGTGATTCCGCGCAACGTGCGTTTGGCAGAAGCGCCGAGTCATGGATTACCCGTATTAGTGTATGATAATCGATCTCAAGGGGCTGCAGCGCACTTGGCGTTAGCAGGTGAATTATTAAGACGACAAGCCAATGAACAATCTATTTCACACGTTAAAGAAACAGCGGAAATGGAATAGCTTTAGGAGTAAGGAAAAATGGAAGTAAAAAAACGTGGGTTAGGACGAGGTCTTAACGATTTAGGATTAAATGAATTACTGAGCAGCGTCAATAGTGCTGCGAGTACTAACGCACCCAAAGCTGGCGATCAAACTTTGCGCAAGCTTCCTGTGGAATTTTTACAAACAGGCAAATACCAACCACGTAAAGATTTTGATCCTGAAGCACTTTCAGAATTAGCCGATTCAATTCGAGCACAAGGGATTATTCAGCCCATTGTTGTACGTGCAATTGCCCAAAATCGCTATGAAATTATCGCTGGCGAACGTCGCTGGCGTGCAGCACAACTTGCCAATTTAAGTGAAGTGCCTGTCATTGTTCGAGAAATGTCTGATGAAACAGCGATTGCGATGGCTTTGATTGAAAATATTCAACGAGAAGATTTAAATTCAATTGAAGAAGCAGAAGCCATGCAGCGTCTTTTAGATGAATTTGGTTTGACTCATCAACAATTATCCACTGCCGTGGGAAAATCTCGAACCGCAGTCACGAATTGCTTACGATTATTACAATTAAGCAGTGATGTGAAAACCATGATAGAACGTGGTGATTTAGATATGGGGCATGGACGAGCTCTATTAACATTAGATCGAGAAGGGCAAATTAAAGCGGCTAAAACAATTCTTACTAAAGGTCTTTCAGTGAGAGAAACAGAAAATCTTGTGCGTCGAATGCAACAGTCTGATGTTGCCGAAATCGTTAAAAAGATGGACCCTGACACACAACGATTACAAAATACCTTGAGTGATAAGTTATCGGCCGATGTGCAGATTCATCATCAATCATCGGGCAAAGGTAAATTAGTGATCAAGTATAATTCACTGGATGAGCTTGATGGCATAGTTCAGCGATTTACAAGTGATGACGGATAGGCAAATCAAACTTTGTAAAGGGTTATTTGTCTATTTTTCGAGATTTCACCCTGAGATCTGCCGAGATAACATAAAGATTTTCTTGAAGTACTAACAACTCAAGATACGACGACTAAAAATCTTATGACAATCCCTTAACTAAACAATCGCCCAACATTTGAATATAATGTTTCTTGTTTTTTAAGTCTTTTTTGAAGAGATCCAGATCATCATGCATCATCACATCAATACTGCCCACAAGCCATAGCATCAATAATTCAGGTTTTAATGTTGAATTTAGCAAATGATTTTTTTGTAAATATTTTATCGCTTCTATCCAAGATGTTGGGCCGTAAATTTTACTGGATATACCTGCCAATTTGCGTTTATCAGTTCCTATTTCTAAACGTTCCCATGCAACTAATTTCCCCAATTGTGGACACTGTCTATGTACATCAATACTTTGTTCAATAATCTCAGATAAAAACTGTTCAATAGATTCAGGGTGTTGAGTGATCGGTTTTAGATTTATATTGGCAATAGCGCTATCTTTTACCTGACGCCACAAGCTTTTTTTATCTGAAAAATGATGAAATATCAGTGTTTGATTCACCTCCGCTTTAGCCGCAAGATTTGCCATCGATGTCCCGTGATAGCCATGCTCCATAAAGAGAAAAGTTGCAGTTTTAAGTATCTTTTTTCGCGTTGCATCTGCGCTTGGTCGCTGTGGCCTGCTTTGACCCATATAATTCCCCAAATAAATAGTTGACTAACTGATCAACTAAGTATATAGTGCAAATAGTTAAGTGATCAATCAATTATTTAGAGAGAAAACATACTATGATAAACATTAAAATACTGTTCCCTGGGCCAAAACATCCAGAAATTCAACTGAGATCCCTTGATGATCTTCTGCCCTATCAAGATAGTGGCGTAAAGTTACATTTAGGGTTTAACCAAATTGGGCCATTGCACTGCCAGACAAGTATTGAAGAATCTTTAGGCCGCGCTGGGATGGCACAACAAGCTGTTATTGCTGAAGCTGAAGGAATGGACGCCCTTGTCATTGAGTCAATGGGTGACACTGGTCTTATTGAATGCAGAGAAGCAGTGTGTATTCCTGTTGTTGGGTTATCAGATGCCTCACTCAGAATTGCACCCATGCTAGGTAGAAAATTCGGTATTATCACAGCTGGCGCATATCATGGTTATGCAATAGAAAGGCTCTTGAACTATATAACCTCCAAGATCAATATGTCGGTTTTCAAAAATTAAATATGCAACCATTTTTAACTGATGCCAATTCTGAAGAATTTTTGTGCGCAGAAATTTCTACTGCCATTGAAAAATTACTTTTGAAAGATGCAGACACAATCGTATTAGGTGGTAGTTATTTTATGGGCAAAACTCCTTTTGTAGAATCTGAACTTGAAAAACGAGGACACAAAAATATTGTACTGATCGATCCATTACCTCTTGCTATTCGTACAGCGAGGATGTTGGTTGAGGCAAAATTGAGCCACAGCAAAATTATTTATTCGAATCCTAAGCACGATACATCTATAATAGGATATCCTTCAATGGGACATTTACCCGGTGTCCTCAGTACGGAGTGTTTTAACGGGTAGTAGTACGATGTTGAATTTTTTATTTTTTGAAGTAAGTGTCCTGTCTATCTAAAGTCAGCGAGCCTTCAAAATCATTCTCCTCCACAACTTCAACTTCGATGTCCTGATGGCCGGATTGTTTTTTATTTGGCGTGGGTTTTTCTTTACGTTTAAAATGATTAATTTCATGTAGCGGTTGAAGAATACGCTTGCCCTTTTTATCTGGATCAAAGAGTGAATTATCTTGGCTTCTGTTTGTGCGAAATAAACACATTTTACCGAAAAATAAATGATTGGCTTGTAGACGAGGATCTAGTAGATGATGTGTTTTATCATGATAAGTGAGTTCTTCTAAAAAAGCATTATAGGCGTTACGTGATAGGTGTTGGGCGATTTCAGCCAATGTGTCAGTGGGTTTCTTCAAATCTGCTTTAGCAGGGCTGTTAGCGAGTTGTTGCAGATCTTCTTGAGCGGCAACTTGAATAGGCATTGGTGATTTTTTAGGGAAGCGATGACGAAATAAAAATTCAGCAGGGCGCATCAAACATTGTTCATAAGTGGAAAGTTGGAAGGCTCTTTTTTTGAGTAGAGTGATTTCAACAGCTCCCAGCGTAGTTTTATTTTCAATAAAAGCGGATTTAATTTTTTCTTCAGATTCTGGATATAAAGAAGTGTATCGTATTTCTCCAGAATCTATAAATTTTTTCCCAAGTCGTAATTTATAAGAGAAGTGATCTTTTGAATTCTCATTAGGATGAAAATAGATAAAGCCAGCTTGAACTTGCTCATCTGATGGAGCGGCATTTGCAAACCTTATATTAAATTTCCTGAGATCCAACCGTGATTTTAATCGGATCTTTTCGCGAACTTCTTCTAGTTCTTGAAAAGCCTTTGCATCGATCGGATTAACCCCCACATTTTCGAAATCATTTCGAATACCTTTTTCTCGATTGTCTTTAGCTGGTAACGGGTTCGTTTTACGTTTAATTGATTCTCCTTTTTTTGTCGCTAAATAACCTCTTATATTGACGGGATCGCTTTTAAGATTATCAACAAATCGATTATCAATAAGAATAGGATCCTGCAATGATCGCTGAGTTGAATATTCGGGAAGTTTTTTTATGTAGCTGAGTAGTTCGGCTTGTTCTGTCGGAATGCTTCTTTGCATCACAAGCGTGGCAACGACTTCCTCGTTGAGAACCCCTAACTCATAAAAATGTTGAGTGATATTTTTAAGATTATTTTCATTGTGTAAAAAATGGCCTGTATGATTATCGAAATTGAGGAGGTTGCCATTTTTATCGGTCGCTATTCGTCCTGCAAACAGTGGGTGTCGATCTAAGCTAGAATGAAAGATAGACTGACCAAACTCATGAGAATCAACAGTACTTGCTGCAAAAAAATCTCCAGCAGTAGTCTCAACAAATATAGCTTCGCCTTTGTGTGTGCCATGCGCACACATGTTTTCAGTCGTAAAAGGATTCACTTTAAAGCAGCGATCATTATTGTGACCGATCAATGTTAATTGATAAAAATGTCCATCCAGTGGTAATAATCGTTTTTGTTCAAGCTCTTTGCCAGAAAAGATTTTAACGCCTCGCAATAAATCCATTTCCTGATAAGATTCTGTTACGAGTTTTGTTGTGCCCTTAACGAGAAGATGTTTTAATGAATGAGCCAGACTTAATATAATGAACATTCGACGCTCAGACGTTAGTTTATCAGAAACTTTAGGTCTGAAAATCTTGGTTGTATTGACAGTAGAAGATCGAATTATTTTTTCGTAATTTTCCCGTTTAATTTCGAGGTCTTTTTCGTTGTTCCACAGGACTAGATCTTCGAGTAATTGACGTAGTGGCGCCTTAGTTGGGGCGTCGTGTACGAAATCGGGTTTGAAAGGTAGTCTTTTTTCACGATGTTCGCGTAATTTTTGCAGCTCATGATCAATTAATTTTTCATAGGCTACTTTATCAAGTGGGTCAACAGAATTAGTTTGATTTTTTAATAAATTTTGTATTTCCGTCTCAGAGGGGCCACGCAAAATTAACCGAATGATATTTCGACACTGGTCATCCAATGCTTTAACCGATGAATTACTTGTTTTACCATTCAATAATTCACGAAGTGAAATTAAAGCATCCAATCGTGTAGATAAATTATGAGCATCATAAACTGATGTCAATTTTAAGATAATGGACTCTGTTTGATCAGGGGCCAATGGAGCGTGTTCGGCCAATTGAATAAATTGATTAACCGACATCAGCTCCCATGTAGGAAACTCAGATGTATCTTTCACCCGACAACTCCTGGGCTGAATAGTTATTATTCAGATAATATTCGTTTGTTGTTATTTTGTAGGCGGAAAGTTGTTTCTTCGCCGACTTCATGAATAAATTGTCTCATAAATGATTCTTTGGGTGTGTAAGATTTGTATTGATCCACATTAAACTTGTGTAATACATCTCCAAGATCGGCAATGCCATCTACAAGTCCTAAATTAACGGCTTCAGATCCAGCCCAAAAATCGCCTGAAAATAGTTCGTTGAGATCCCCTTTTAATTTGTTACCACGGGTTGCTTTGACGTCATCGATAAAGTGTGAATGTACCACTGATAATATCTGATGAATTTTTGTTTCATCTTCGGTTGTTAGTGGTTTAAAAGGATCAAAGCGATCTTTGTGTATACCCGCAGTAAATACTCGACGTTCGATACCCACTTTATTCAGCGCATTATTAAAGCCAAATCCTGAATTGAGTACACCAATAGAGCCCGTTATTGTATCTTGGTTTACATAGATTGAATCTGCTGCAACAGCGACTAAATAAGCCGCAGAAGTGAGCATTTCGCCACCCACTGCAACAACAGGGGTTTTTGGGTGTAATTTTTTTTGGCGAAGAATTTCATGATAAATTTCTGATGCATTGACAGGAGTGCCACCAGGAGAATCGATTAACAAAATAACTCCTCGAGCATTATTATCATTAAATGCTTTTTGAATTTGAGGTATTGCTCGACGAGCTGAAAAAGAAGCTTCAGGAAGAATTTCACCATCCAATTTTACGAGAGCAACATAAGGTTTTGTGTGGTCTATTCGTTCGTCATCCAGGTTGCCAGATACTGCAAGGCCTATAAAAGACAAGATTATGAGTAATGAGATAATTAGCCCCAATCCAAAACGCAGATTGCGCCAAAAACGCTCTCTCTTGCGGTCTTGTAATAAAGCCTGAATGATATTATCGGTAGGTTGTTCATTCATTGTAGACTCTCTCTAGCCATTATAAATAGAAACTCGCAGCTTATCAGAATTGGGGCAAACAATCTACAGCATCCCTCGATGTTGTATTCCATACCATATAATAAGGGTTATCGGTTTACTCAGTAAAATCTCCCGACAATTTGTATTAATGATTTTTGTACTGTATAAAGGATAGCTTCAAAATATCTATGTAATTGGGTGAAATAATGCTAAGTATCGGTTTAATGAGTGGCACGTCCATGGATGGTATTGATGCTGCGTTGCTAGAAACTGATGGAACACCAGAGCTTTTGATCGAAAAGGGGCACGCTACTCTACCCTACTCTGATGAATTTATCCTGCTATTAAAAATGACTGAATTTGCCATCCGAAAACATCAGGGAGATGTAAAAAAATCAGAAATCAGTTTTCAAGAATCAATAAAAGAATATTTAACTCATGAATTACTACTTTCTCCACAAAAAAGTAATGAGATGATACGCGATTTTTCAGCTTATCTATACGGTATAAAATCAAATCATCATCCAATCACAATTGACGCAATTATTCAGTATTCAACAGAATTACACGGCCAACTTGTTCATCAATTTCTTTTAGAAATAGGTTGTGAGTCAAAACACATTGATGTTATTGGGTATCATGGCCAATGTATGTTTCATCAACCTAAAAATAAAATTTCCATTATTGTTGGCAATGGGCAGCAGTTAGCCGATCATGTGAATATTACTGTAGTGAATGATTTTCGTCGACGAGATATTTATGAGGGTGGATTGGGCGCACCTTTTGCACCTCTTTACCATCAGGCATTGGCTGTAAGAGATAATATCAATCATGTAGCCATCGTAAATTGTGGTGGAATTTCGAATATTACCCTAATTAATGGAAATACTGAACACGATTTGATCGCTTTTGATACAGGACCTGGCAATAATTTGATCGATCGTTTCGTGAGACAGCGTACACGCGGAGAAGAAAATATCGATTGTGATGGAAAATATGGACTTCGTGGTAATATCGATGAATCAATTATTGATTTATTGTTTGAGAAATCAATTAAACAACATCATCAGAATTATTTTTTATTGAAACCTCCAAAATCACTCGATGTTGGAGACATGACACTTATTCCTGAATTAGATCGTTTATCTCTAGAGGATGGTTGTGCGACATTAGAAGCGTTTACGGCACGATCGATAGTAAGGAGTCTTGATTTATTGCAAACGACGTTACCGTCACAATGGATATTAGCAGGTGGTGGGTGGAAAAATCCCGTAATTTATCGTGAATTTCTACGATCTTTAAAAGCTAAATTAGGAGAGTATATTACTGTTCAACACGCTGATGAGGTAGGTTGGAATAGCCAAGCGATGGAAGCTCAAATTTTTGCTTATTTTGCCGTTCGAAGTTTACGCAACATGCCACTCAGTGTATTTGGCACAACACAAGTTCCTTTTCCTATTTCCGGGGGACAGGCGTATGTTCCTGCGTCAGGCGCTACGCTTAGTGTTAATGAGCTTTTAAAACATAATCCTGCTGTTTTACGGGGTTATAGGGATGTTTGATGGAGGGAGGTATAATTAAATTGACAGTATGGGTTGATTCATTTAAGCTGCCCCGTTAATTATACATATATCGGAGTAATAATGACACATTCCGCTAAGGCCTGGGAAAAAGTCGCTCCTATTCATAGAGCGATTATTCAACATCCCTTTAATCAGGAATTAATGAATGGCACTTTAAATCACGAAAAATTCATTTATTATGTTGAGCAAGATGTTTTATTTCTCAAAGAGCTTTCTGGTTGTTTAGAGCTAATAGCAACGAAAATACAACCGGAATATTCAAATCTATTTATTGAATTGGCGAGATCAGTTTCTCTGTTTGTAGAAGAAATAATTGAAAAATATTCTGCCGACTGCGATTGTTGCGATAAAGAAAATAAGTTATCACGAGCCACTCTCAGTTATACGAGTTATTTATGGCGTACAGCTGCCGTAGATCCTGTTGAGGTTGCTGTAGCTGCTATATTGCCTAGTTATTGGGTTTATTTGGAAACTAACCTTTATCTGGCGAAGTCATTATCACCCGACAATCCTTATTTATCATGGATTCAGACGTATATTTCTGATGATTTTGCTGTTGAAGTAAAAAATGTAATCGCTATTTTTGATGCGCTCGCTGAAAATACGACGGAAGAAATCCGTAAAAAAATGCTAGAGGCATTTTGTAAAAGTGCAATGCTGGAGTGGCATTTTTGGAATGATGTTTATGAAGCTATTGTCTTTGAAAAAGTATGATTGTATTTTGCCACTAGATGCAAACCCACATATTTTGCCAATCTCGCGTAAAGAAATTAATTTTAAATCCTCATTAACTCACTATGTTAACTCCGGTATTAAAATTATTTTCTTTACGCGAGATTGGCTAAAATCTGCGAGTTTTAGTCATTCAGACATAAGAATAATAAAACTACTTTTCCATTAAGATGCTGTAGGTTCCGTTCGTAGCTTCTGAATTCAATCTGGCGCGCATCAAAAGGGCTTTTTGGCTAAGCTCAACATTGCTCGATTTTCCTTCCCAGCTATGCAGAGCAGGTTCTTGTAGAGCTCGACCGTAAGAAAAGCTGAGGTGCCATGGGTGAGGTCCCAATTTATTCATAGCATCTAAATTTTCTGTTGCTTGTTGAGGAGTTTGGCCTCCTGATAAGAAATTAATACTGGGAACTGCTGATGGAACAGTTCTTTTCAGTATGGAAATAGTTTCTTGGGCCACTTGTTCTGGTGTTGATTGTTTAACATGTTTATT